>JANXPQ010000403.1 GCA_025357235.1 Betaproteobacteria bacterium | reverse complement strand
GTCATGTTGGCGTGCTGGCCGAGGTCGGTGGACAGTACCACGTGATCCGCGCCGATTTCGCCGACCACCTTTGCCACGTCCTTGAGCGTCACCTTCTTCCAGTGTTTCATCCACGCGTGCTGCGCATCCGGCCCGGCCATCGACTGCAGGTAGCAGTACTCGATGTAAGCGCCCATCTGCGCGACCTCTTTGGCCTGCGCCATGGTCAGGCCGGGGATGTTGGTCAGCGCATGCGTGACGAGGATGTTCTTCACGCCGAGTTCCTTTGCGCGCTTGACGACGGCCATCACTTCCTCGGCATGGATGTGCCCGGTCGCGAGCACCAGGTTTTCCCGCGCGATGATCTTCAGCACTTCCTCGAGCTGTGGCGTCACGACGCCGCCGGGCGCGACGACGATGCCGGAACCTTTCGGGTCCACCAGCGTCTTGATGTGCATGTCGGAATCGAAGGTAGGCAGCCAGACGACCTTGCCGCGCCCGCCGGACATCCGGTGCATCCACTCGACCGCCGCCGGGTTGATGCCGCCCACGGCGTTGTTGAGCACGATGCCGCCGAAGATCTCGATGCCCGGCACCACTTTCATCACCAGCACCGCGCGGTCGGCAGTCATGGTGACGTGGTTCTTCAGCACCAGGCCGCGCATGCCTTTGCGTTTTGCGAGGATGGCCACGTCGATGTCGTCCATGCTGCGGCCAAACACGTCGGGCTCGGAATGCACGTGGAAGTCGATCGCACCCTGCGCCGGGCTGACCTTCGGCGGCTGGGCAGGGAAGCCGACCTGCGCCATCAATGAAGGCGCGGCGGCCAGGCTCAGAGCCGCGAAGGCGGCGGTTATCAGGCGGTTCGCCATGGTCTTCTCTCCCGGTGATTCAGTTGGTATGCCGCAATGATGCAGAGGAAAGGGGAAAGAGGAAAGAGGAAAGTCTAGAGCGTGGCGATGGCCTCGATGGCGACGAGCACGCCCGGAATGTCGGCGCCGAACTTCGCCATGGCGCGTGCCGGCTTCGGCCCGGGAAAGAATTCCGCGTAAGCCTCGTTCATCTCCGTGTACAGGTCGGTGCGGACCAGCAGCACCGTAATCTTCACGACGCGATCCAGCGAACTGCCGGCTGCCTCGAGGATCGTTTGCACGTTGCGCAGACATTGCCGGGTTTGCTCGTGCATGGTCTTGCCGATGATTTCGGTTGGACCGCCACCCGGCCTGACCGGGATCTGGCCGGATACGAATACAAAGCCATTGGCCACCACGGCGTGCGAATAAGGCGAATGCGGAGCGGGGTAGTCCGGAATGTGGTTGATGTAGCGTGTCGTCATGATTGTCCTCTGACCTTCGACGTGCGCGGGCAAGTCCCCCCGGGCGGCGGATTATTGTCGGCGTGGATACGCAATGCCGGATGAAACAATTACGGAAACAACCCGATTGTAGTTTCCATCCCGCCTTTCGCAAGCTTCCCGAAAGATCATATCGGAAAACGCCTTTTGGGCAGCTATGGCGATGGCCGGCTTTCCGACCTTTTTTTCGCGTGGCGCAGGTCTGTTTGGAGTATCGTAAACGCCCGCCCAACGAACGCAGGAGGCTCGCATGCCCAAGCTGGTTCAGCAGTCGGTCACGTTGCCGGCACCGCCGGAGCGTCTCTACGACATGTACATGGATCCCGTGCTGCACGCGGAATTCACCGGCGCCCCGATGACGATCGGCAGCGTACCGGGGGCGGAGTTTCGCGCATTCGGCGACATGCTTTCGGGCCGCATGCTGCACGCAATGCCGAAGCGGATGATCGTGCAGACATGGCGGGCGTTCCATTGGAAGCCGGAGGACCTCGACTCCATCCTGATCCTGACCTTTGCGCCCGATCCGGCGGGCGGCCGCATCGACCTGATGCACGTCAACGTCGCCGATTACGACGTCGACGGCGTGACGGAAGGCTGGAAGAAATTCTACTGGGATCCCTGGCGGGCCTGGCTGGGCAAGAAAACCTGAACTGCCCGCGCATCTTGCGCGCGGGTTCCTTTCGGCATACCGGTATAGGCATCCAGCGCTTCCTTTCCATTGCGCCGAAGGACGCGCGGCATTCCCGCACCGACCTTAATCCAGATCAAACCGCGAGCGGGCAATCCATGTCAGATTGAGCTTTACAGGGATATCGGGCGCGCGCATATCAACATGGTGGGCCTTCGCCTGGTCGGACCAATTTTCCCTAATTTTCCGAAGGAGTCATCGATGCATTTCGCCATCTCCGCCACATGGGGACCGACCGATCCGACCCGGGCGGCGCTTCCCTTCATTTTTGCTGCGTCGGCGCTGCAGGCCGGCGACACAGTCACGTTGATGCTGTTCCACGATTCCGTGCATGTGGCGACGCAAGACACGGCCGGGAAGATCGTTCCGTTCGGCCCGCCGCCGCGCTTCGAAGAAGTGTTCGCGCATGCCGGGGCGAAAGTGCTGGTGTGCAAACCCTGCGCGAACGTGCGGCACTTTACCGAGGCGAACCTCGACAAGCGCGTCGCCATGGCGGGCATGAACGAGTTCTACGCCGCTGCGGCGCGCGAAAATGCGCGGGTGGTGAGTTTCTAGAAGGGCCGGGACAAAAAGCGTTGAACCCGGGGGGCGGGCTCAGGATGTGGGATCCGGGGCCCAGTGGAAAGCGAGGACCGGTTTCGAACTTTCATCTGCGGTAGCGCAGACTTGATCCGACAGGCACTGTCCGGACTCCAAGCCCTGAAAACGACTCAGCCCATGTCCCATCTTGTCCAGCTCGTGTACTTGATGATCCCGGCCTACCTGGCGAACATGACCCCGCCGTTCGTCCGCTACTGGAAAGGTTGGAACCACCCGATCAGCAAGCGGTGGCTAGGCGATCACAAGACCGTGGTGGGCTTCTGCGCGGGTGTCATCGTCGCAGTAGCAGTCACGTTCGTACAATCGAGAATCGATTGGCATGGAAGCCTGCTGCCGTACGCGCAGTGGCCGCTTCTCGGTCTGGCCTTTGGCCTCGGAGCGATGGGGGGCGACAGTCTGAAAAGTCTCCTGAAGCGCCAACGGGGAATCCCGCCGGGCCACAGGTGGATTCCGCTGGATCAATTGGATTTTGTGATTGGAGCGCTGATCTGCGTGAGTCCCTGGACGCACCTCGGATGGCCGGATATCGCATTGATCCTGATCATCAGTTTCGCAGGCGATGTCGCCATCAACCATCTTTCCTATCGGCTCGGCATTCGGGATGCCAGGTGGTAACGACGTAGGCCAAAAGACGTCCGTGAATCTTCACCGTATTGCAAATTGAACTTGTGCTCGATGGCAGCCAAGGCAATGGCGACTGCTGCATTTCATCACGGCGCATAAGGCTGTTTTTTACTTATCGTTCTTACCTTTTCACCCGCAGTCGCGGAAATTGCGTCTGCAATTCCTGCAACTGCACTTCGAGTCCATGAATGCGTTCGACCAGGTTCAGCGCGACGGACAACGCGTTCGCGTCGAGGTCGAAATCACGGTGCAGGCGGCTCACGGTCCGCACGGTGACGACGCATTCCGTGGCAAAGGTCCATTGTGCCGATTGAACGTTGAGGGGAACCAGCGCGCCGTAGTCGACCAGTTCCCGCAGCAGTTCGGGCGACAGGCCCGACAACTCCGCGAGTTCTTCGATCGACACTTCGGCGTGCTCGTGGAGCCACTGTGCATCGGTGAGTTCGGTTTTCATTTTCCGTCTCCTGTCGGAAAGGACGCGCGCGGATTGAAGGTGGAAGCTTCCGCCAGATCCTTGAACAATGCCTGCTCGCGTTCGGTGGGCGAGGGCGGTACCACGATCTGCACGATCGCGAACAGGTCGCCTTCGCCTTCACGCCGTCTCGGCAATCCACGTTTGCCCAGGCGCAGCTTCTGTCCCGTGTTCGTGCCCGCCGGCACCTTGAGGCGCACCGGCCCGCCCAGCGTCGGCACTTCCACGCTGGCGCCGAGTGCGGCTTCCCAGGGGGTGAGCGGAAGATCCAGGTAAAGATCGTGGCCGGTTGCGCGGTACAGCGGATGCGGTTGCAGCGCGATGGTGAGATACAGATTCCCGTTCGCGCCGCCGTTGAGTCCCTTGCCGCCTTTGCCCGGCAGGCGCAGCCTTTCCCCGTCCGCCACGCCCTTGGGAATGCGCGCCTTGAACACCAGCGGCACGCGGTGCATGCGGCCCTGTCCATCGTATTCCGGCACGCTGAGATTCAGGTCCAGCTCGGTGCCGTTGTAGGCATCCTCGATCGTGATCGGCGCCGTGACTTCGTAGTCCTGGCCCGGGATCGGGAATGTGCCGCCGCGCTGGCCGCCGCCACGGTGCCTGCCGCCGCCGAGTCCGGCGAACAGGTCGGACAGGTCGATGTCGTCGAAGGAGAAATTCCTGCCCCCGCCGCCGAATTCCTGGCCCCAATCGGGTGGCGGCTGGAAATCCTCTCCTGGCCGATGGCT
>JANXPQ010000387.1 GCA_025357235.1 Betaproteobacteria bacterium | reverse complement strand
CAGGTCATGGCACCGTTGGCGCCCGCCACACGCATGGCCTTGAACAGCGCGCCATCGTCCACCATCAGCACGCCGGGGTAGGCCATGAACAGCTTGAAGCTGGTGACCCCTTCATGCCTGATCAGCGTTTTCATGTCGGCCAGGCTCTGGTCGTTGACGTCGAGCATGATCATGTGCGCGCCGACGTCCACGCAGGCGCTGGCGCGGCGTTTGTGCCAGTCCTCGATCCCGACCAGGGGGCTCTTGCCCGCCGTCTGGTTGCAGAAGTCGATGAGCGTGGTGGTTCCGCCGAACGCGGCGGACTTGGTCCCGGTTTCGAACGAG
Source organism: Betaproteobacteria bacterium (assembly GCA_025357235.1). Lineage (GTDB taxonomy): Bacteria > Pseudomonadota > Gammaproteobacteria > Burkholderiales > JACQAP01 > JACQAP01. The sequence continues at coordinate 4,367 of JANXPQ010000387.1, read as the reverse complement.
TCGACGGTGCGCGTCGGACCGAACTCCCAGTCCAGGTGCGTATGCACGTCGACTCCGCCGGGCAGGACCAACAGGCCGTTCGCGTCATGGACCTTGACGTCCGCGCCAGCGGCGATGTTCTTGCCGATGGTCTGGATGCGGCCATCGACGACCACTATATCGGCGGTGTAATCATCCACCGCCGTTACGATCCTCCCGTTCTTTATCAGGGTCGTAGCCATTCAGCGTTCCTCCTTGGACAGATTTTCGTTTTTATATTCGTCGTGCGCGACGTATCAGGGCGCCAGCGCGGCCATGGTTTGCGCAATCGGCCGCCCGCTCTCGGCGCCGGACAGCAACACCATCAACAGCAACCTTGCCTTGGGCCCCTTCATATCGCCGGCAAAGATTCCGCCCGCATCGGCAAGATCGCGGCCCCCGCCGCCGCCGCCGTAAATCGGTTGCACGCGGCCAGCGGGACAGCGCGACGTAATCAGAACGGGAATGTTCTTGCGCGTCGCCCGCCGCACGAGTTCGGCCAGTGACGATGGTCCGTTGCCGCGGCCGAATCCCTCGATGATCAGACCCGCGACGCCGCGCTCGATGGCGGCCTCGAGGCCGCGAAGGTCCATGCCGAGAACGAGCCGGAACAACTCCACGTTTTGCTCGAGCCGGTCGATCCTGAATGAGCGGCGCAGGACGGGTCGCCGGTGGATGATGACCGTGTTGCCATCGACTTCGCCCAACGCACCGTGTCCGTACGATTGGAAGGTTTCCACTGCGCTGGCGTGGACCTTGGTCACATCGCGCGCCGCGTGGATGGTGGCGTTGAAGCAGATCGTCGCACCAAGCCCGCGGGCCAAAGGCGACGCCGCGACCCGCAAGGCGTTCAGCAAGTTGCGGGGGCCGTCGGATTGCGGATCATCGTGGGCAAGCTGCGCGCCAGTGAAAACCGCCGGTTTATCGGAATCGAGCAGCAGATCGGCCAGATAACAAGTCTCCTCCATCGTATCGGTGCCGTGCGTGACCACCACGCCCGCCACTTCCGGCCTGGAGAGTGCATCCCGGATGCGCCCGGCAAGATCGAAAGCGAACTGCAGATCCATGTCATAGCTCGGGATGGTCGCCAGGTCATGCACTTCGATTTCAGCGACATCTGCCGCCTGCGGCAACGTCTGGAGAAGCGCATCGGCACGCTGGGAGGCTACGGTGCTGCCCAGCTTCGGGTCATAACGCGACGCGATGGTTCCGCCGGTGGCCAACAGTACGATCCTGGGTTTCATGCGTCGATTCCTTTTGTGCGACCCGCCTAGTCAGCGATCTGCGCCTTTTGGAGCATGACGTTCAGCAGCACGTTGCAGCCCGCCGCCAGGTCTTCCTCCTTGGCGTTCTCGATCTCGTTGTGACTGATGCCGCCTTCGCAGGGCACGAATATCATGCTGGTCGGCGCGACTCTCGCCATGTAGATGGCGTCGTGGCCGGCGCCGCTGACGATGTCCATGTGGCTCAGGCCAAGGGTTTGCGCGGCATTGCGTACCGCGGCTACGCATCCGGCTTCGAAATTGCAGGCTGGATAATTGGCGACGCACTCGACGCTGGCACTGACTTTCCCCTCCCGCGCAAAGCGCTCGCACGCCGCGCGCATCTCGCTTTCCATGCGGTCGAGTGCCTCGTCTTGCGCGTGGCGCAAGTCCACCGAAAACCGCGCCTCTCCCGGAATGACGTTGCGCGAATTGGGCTTGACCTGCAGGAATCCCACCGTGCCGCGGCCGTCGGGCTGGTAGCGGTAGGCGAGCGCGTTGATTTCGGCAACCATTTTCGCGGCGGCGAGCAATGCGTCCTTCCTCAGCCGCATCGGCGTGGGACCGGCATGCGCATCCTGCCCGGTGACGACGACGTCGTACCAGCGCAGGCCCAGCGCGCCGAGCACGACGCCGATCACCTTGCGCGTATCCTCCAGGATGGGTCCTTGTTCGATATGCGCCTCGAAGTAGGCGCCGACGGGCCGGCCGCCGATTTTTTCCGCACCAGCGTAGCCGATCTGCTCTAGCGCCTGGCCGACCGTCACGCCTTCCAGGTCGGCGCGCTGCAAGGTGGATTCGAGCGGGAAAGCACCCACGAACACGCCCGATCCCATCATCACCGGCGTGAAACGCGAGCCTTCCTCATTAGTCCACACTGCCACCTCGATCGGCGCTTCAGTGCGGATTTTGTGATCGTTGAGGGAGCGAATCACCTCGAGCCCGGACATCACGCCATAGTTGCCATCGAATTTTCCGCCCGAAGGCTGGGTGTCGATGTGGCTGCCGGTAATGATGGGCGGCAGTGCGTTATTTCGGCCCACCCGCCGCGCGAAGATGTTGCCGATGCCATCGATCGCGATGTCGCAGCCAGCTTCCTTGCACCAGCGAATGAACAGGTCGCGCGCTTCCCCGTCCAGCCTGGACAGCGCCAGCCGGCGCACGCCGCCTTTTTCCGTGGCGCCGATCCGGGCGAGATCCATCAGGGACTTCCACAACCGTTGCGAATCAATCGATATTGCAGCCATATCCGATTCCCTCTTACGAGCCGCGCCCTGGCGCCGCGAGCGGCAGAATGATTAACAGTTTTTGCGATCGCGCTCGCTCACTTGGCCCACCTCGACAACCTGCTCATGGTCCTTCAGGCTCCGCGATTGCCGGTCTTAAGCCGGCATTGATTGCGCGACCGAGGCCTTATGCCGCGGCCAGCTCGGCAACCCGCAATCTGCAAAAAGCCTCCAGCGAGCGGCGTAACTGCCCGTGATCGATGCCGCGCGTGATGAACACGATGCGCGAGCGGTGGTCCGGCGTGGGCCAGCACTCCAAGTGCCGCGGAGGATGCACAATGTGCTGCACGCCGTTGATGAACACCGGCGTGTCGCTGCCCTCGACGCAAAGAATGCCTTTCACCCGCAGCACGTCGTCGCCATGCCGGTTGAGGAGCAGGCTCAACCAAATGCCGAACGCGGTCCAGTCCATCGGTCGATCCACGATCAGGCTCATGCTCGATACCGATTCGGTATGCAGGCGCAGTCCATTGGTGGCGTCCGCCCCACTGGCGCGCGCGCCTTCATTCTGCGGCCGGTAGATTGCCGGACCCGGCACCGGCGCGGACGGCATTGCATCGAGCAAGAAATCCGCGTCGACAGGTTCCTGCGCGGCGTCCCAGAACTTGGCGGACGGATTCAGTCGCGCGAGTTCGTTGCGAACGATGTCGGTCTGCCCAGGTGTGGCGAGGTCGGACTTGGTGAGTACCAGTCGATCGGCAGCGGCCACCTGCTTGATGCCCTCGGCGTTGCGGGACAAATGCAGTTTGGCATTCACCACATCAACAGTCGTGATCACGTTCCCGAGCTGAAAATGGTGCCGGATCACCGGCTCGCTCAGCAGCGTGTAAAGGATGGGGCCAGGATCGGCGAGGCCGGTGGTCTCGATGACGACGCGGTCGAACCAGGGGATCTCGCCGCGCTCGCGCCGGCCCAGCAGGCCGCGCAGCGCGGACTTCAGGTCATCGCGGATGCTGCAGCAGATGCATCCGCTTTCCAGCAGTAGAACCGTCTCATCGACTTTCTGCACCAGCAGATGGTCCAGGCCTATTTCGCCGAACTCGTTGATCAACACCGCGGTTTGCGCCATGAGCGGCGAGCGCAGCAGGCGCTGCAGCAACGTCGTCTTGCCGCTGCCGAGGAATCCGGTGAGGACGTTGACCGACGTATGATTGCCGCGCGAAATCACGATACGGTTTCCCTGGAATCAGTCCTGTTCGAGCGCCTCGATCAGGCACTCATCGAGCGGATCGATCTCTTGCTTGCGCAAACGTTCGGCCTCCGGCCACACGGCGGCAACGCTCGACACGATGGCGGTCTGACCGGTCTGGCCACCCAGCAGATAAGCGCTCCCCTGCCAGTCACTGAGCTTCAGGCCGACTAGTTTCAGGATGCGATTGGCCAGTGCCACACGGTGCAGCCGCTCATGGCGACGCGTGCGAGCGCCGTCGGTCGCGCCTACACTTGCCTCGGTCCAGTGCGATTCACCGACGAAGACGCCGCAAAGGGCACACATGGCTAGTCCGCCGCGACCTCGGAGGACGCCGACGTTGCCGGGTCGCTCGCCGCGGATTGCTTCCCGAACCGGGCCTCCAGGTAATGCAGTTGCTCCGCAGCCCAGCGGGCGATCACTGGATCGCCGAGCTTCAACGGGTCGGCGAAAAACTTGTCGTCAGGGACGTTGGCGACGAAGCCTTCGCTGCAGGCATCCTCGATCGAGATCTTCAGCCACGTGCCCTGATATTCGATTCCGCTGACGCGGCCGCTCACCGAGTTCACGCCGGCGTCGGCCGCCCGCGAGGGCGCTCGGCTCAAGTGCACC
>JANXPQ010000333.1 GCA_025357235.1 Betaproteobacteria bacterium | reverse complement strand
CGCGCCTTGAAGTCCTCTTCGCCGTACAAGCGCACGCAGATGCCGTTCATGACGCGGCCGCAGCGGCCGGCGCGCTGGTTCGCCGATGCGCGGGAAATTTTTTCGACCTGCAGCAGCTCGACCTTGTTGCGGTAGCTGTAGTGGTTGATGCGCGCCAGGCCCGAATCCACCACGAAACGGATGCCAGGCACAGTGAGCGAAGTCTCCGCCACATTGGTGGCCAGCACGATGCGCCGCGCAGCACCCCCGGGGGAGAAAATGCGTTCCTGGTCCTGCGCCGACAATCTCGCAAACAGAGGCAGGATTTCCATGCCCTGCGGATGATGCTTGCGCAACGCCTCCGCCGCATCGCGGATCTCGCGCTCGCCCGGCAGAAACACCAGCACGTCGCCCGAAGTCGTTCTTGCCGTTACCTCGTCCACTGCGTTGACGATCGCCTCGGGCAGGTCAATCTCGTGCTCGTCCTCGTCGTCTTCATCGAAGGGCCGGTACCAGACGTCCACCGGATACAGTCGGCCCGACACCTCGACCACCGGCGCATTGCCGAAATGCGCGGAAAATCGGTCGGCGTCGATGGTGGCCGAGGTGATGATCAGCTTGAGTTCAGGACGCCGCGGCAGCAGTTGCTTGATATAGCCCAGCAGGAAATCGATGTTCAGGCTGCGCTCATGCGCCTCGTCGATGATCAGCGTGTCGTACTGAGACAGCCAGCGGTCCGCCTGCGTCTGTGCCAGCAGGATGCCGTCGGTCATGACCTTGATGTAGTTGTCGGCGCTGGTCTTGTCGTTGAAGCGGACCTGGAATCCCACCGCCTGGCCCAGCGGGGTCTGCAGTTCCGCGGCGACCCGGGCGGCCACGGAGCGCGCGGCAATCCGGCGCGGCTGGGTATGGCCGATCATGCCCTGCACGCCTCGGCCCAGGTCCAGGCAGATCTTCGGCAATTGCGTGGTCTTGCCGGAGCCGGTCTCGCCGCAAACGATCACGACCTGGTGGGCCTTTATCGCAGCGCCGATCTCGCCGCGTTTGGCACTGATCGGCAACTCTTCGGGATACACAACCTTCGGCAAGCCTGCCTGCCGCTGCCGTACCTGCGCCTCCGACTGTTGCGCATCGGCGAGGAGCTTGCCGATGTCCGCAGCAACGTCTTTCCCGCCCCGCGCAGCGTCCTCCAGCCTCTTCAAGCGACCGCGCAGCGACCCGTGCTCGCGCAGCATGCCGCGCTCGACCAATGCACGCAGCGCGCGCCAGTCGACGGCGGAGGCGGGGGATGCAGGAGGCAGCGGAATGGAACTCATGCGAAAAAACGCGAAAGAAGCGAAAAACCCGGAGAGGAGGTGGAATTGTAAACGACTCCCTGCGCCGCCCCGAGCCTTCTTGGAGGCGATGTGGCGCGAATTAAAGCCGCGCGCGCATGCGCCGTAAACAAAGTCGTAATCAAGCCCCGGAACCCGTCATGCAAACCCTGAAAAGCGCCGCCGGCCTCATCCTGATCGCCTTCGCCTCGGGCTGCAGCACGACCGATCCCCTGATCGCCGACAAATCCCTGCTGCTCAGTCCGAGCGTGCAGATTTCCTATGAGGCGATAGCCGGGGCTGCACTTGCCGGCGCCGCCATCTGGTACGTCGCCGATCCGCTGGCGCCGACGTGGTCCGTGGCGCGAAAAAAACTCGCGGAGGACCGCTATCGCATAGACCTGCGCCAGAAGCGATTTGCGGTCGGCGGCGACGGCGAAGCACAACAGGTGTTCCACCGCGCGGCGGAAACGCTCGCGGAAGAAAACGGCTTTTCCGGCTACGCCATCGTTACCTATACCGAGGGGATCGAATCCGGGCCGCTGCTCGGCCAGCGTGTGTCACGTGGCGTCGTACTGCTTGGCGGCGCGGTCGAAACAACTGCTTCGCGCTGAAGCCCATGGTGGCTTAACCGAGGAATCCCGCTTTGACTTTTCCCGCCTTGGACCAAACTCATCCAACACGAAGGGTTTGCTCCCTTCGCCCTAGACCAGGCCCTTGAACGGCGAATAGCGTTCGCACCACGCTGCAGTGGCCAGCAGGTAATTCTCTTCCTCCGCGGCACCGATGAGCTGCAGTCCGAGCGGCATGCCGTTCGGTCCCTTGCCCGTTGGAATGACGATGGCCGGCAGTCCGACCAGCGTCCAGATGCTGCAGAAACGCGGATCGCCCGTATTCTCGCGCGTGGCCGGTGCCTCCCCTGCGGCGGGCGGGGTCATGATCGCCGAGTAACCGCGATCGAAGAACTCCGCCAGGCTTTGCTGCAACTGCGTGCGCATTTTCAAAGCGTCACGGTATTCCGCCTCGCGAATGTTCTCGCCCTCGTCCAGCGCCTTGTTCAGGTAATCGGAAAATCCGCCGCGCCAGATTTCCCGCGCGTTCTTCGCCAGGCGCGCGGCCTCGAACAGCATGATGGTGCGATGGATCTTGTGCGCGCCATCGAATTCGCCGGCGATTTCCAGGACATCCACCGATGCGCCCGCCTCGCGCAGGCGGTCGATGTCCGCTTCGAACTGCATGCGCTGGTCGGGCTGCGCCAGATACCACACCGGCGAGCGCACCGCGGCCAGCTTCGGCGCATTGCGCAAAGGCCTGACTTCCGGCGTAATCACCGTGCGTTGCGCCGTCAGGCTCGACGCCAGGAAAGCCGCGTCGGCCACCGAACGCGCAAACACGCCAGGCTGGTCCAGGGTCTGGGAGAACGGCATGGCGCCGCGTGCGGACATCTGGCCGAAGCTGGGCTTGTAACCGATGACACCGCAAAACGCGGCCGGCCGGATGACCGAACCGTTGGTTTGCGTACCCAGTGCGCCTGCAACGAATCCCGCCGCCACGGCGGCGGCCGATCCGCTTGAAGATCCGCCCGGCGTGTGGGCGATATTCCAGGGATTGCGGGTTTTTGACGGCACCATGAATGCGGCTTCGGTGGTCACGGTCTTGCCGAACATGATGCCGCCCGCTGATTCCAGACGGAGAACGACGTCGGCAGTGACGTCAGGCACGTAGCCGGCATACGCGCGACAACCCATTTCCGTGGGAATGCCGGCCGTATAGAACAGATCCTTGACCCCTATCGGAATACCGTGCAGCGGATGCGCGACCCGCATCGCGCTGTCGGCCTTGTCCGCCCGCGCGGCAAGTTCCAGCGCACGCGCGCGATCGAGCCATTGCCATGCCTGGACACCCTTTTCCAGCGCATCGATGCGAGCAATCAAATCCCGGGTGTAGTCGGTGCTGGTCAGCTTGCCGGAACGGATGCGCAGCGCAGCTTCACGCAAGCCGAGTTTGTATAGTTCTGTCATTTTCTAATTCTTCACCGCTGAGGCGCAGAGACGCGAAGGAAACGCAGAGAAAAGCGAATTTGCAAAAAAAAATGCACATGAAATATTCCTGATCCAGTAGCAATGGCATATTCTTTTACGAGTAATTTATTTTTCTCTGCGTGCTCTTCTCGGCGCCTCCGCGCCTCTGCGGTGAAAAGGTTCACGCCTTGGAGTACTTGACGTAATCCGGATTCAGAAGATTCGGCGGGGCCTGGCCGGACAACGCCGCCGCCAGGTTCTTCGCGGCCGTCATGGCCATGGCCTGGCGCGTCGGCTCCGATGCGCTGGCAATATGCGGCGACAACACGACATTGCCGAGTTCGAGAAAGCCCGGATTGAATCTGGGCTCGTTTTCGTAAACGTCCAGTCCCGCCGCCCAGATCGTCTTCTTCTTCAGCGCGTCGATCAACGCCGCGTCATCGACGACGCCGCCGCGCGCCATGTTGACCAGCACGGCGTTCGGTTTCATCAACGCGAGTTCCTTCGCGCCGACGAAGTGATGCGTTTCCGGCGTGAAGGGCAGGATCAGCAGCACCACGTCGGCCGTACGCAACAACGCCTCCTTGCCGGTGTAGACGGCGCCGGATTCGTTTTCCGCGTCGGCCGCGGTGCGGCTGCGGCTGTGATAGAGGATTTTCATGTCGAAGCCGCGTGCGCGCCGCGCGATCGCCTGGCCGATGCGTCCGAAGCCGAATATGCCGAGTGTGGCGCCATGCACATCCTGGCCGAGCATCTGCTTGAGGTAAGTGCCTTTCCATTCGCCCTTGCGCAGGTAGGCTTCGCCCTCGGTCATGCGCCGGCAGGTGGCGATTATCAAGCCCATCGAGTAGTCGGCCACGCTGTCGGTCAGCACGCCCGGCGTGTTGGTCACCATGACGCCGTGGCGGGTACACGCCTCGACGTCGATGTTGTTGTAGCCCACCGCGGTATTGCAGACCGCCCGGATGGTCGGGCACTTGTCCAGCAGCTCGGCGTCGATGCGGTCGCTGGAGGAAGTCTGCACGCCGACCTTGCCCTGCAGCTTCGCGATCAGCTCGTCGCGCGCGTAGAGACGGTCGGCCTGATTGGATTCGACTTCGAAGCGGGCCTCGAGAAATGCAATGGTCTCGTCGAAGACCTCCCGCGTGACCAGGATTCTGGGTTTCATTACGGCTTGAATTCCATCCGGTTTGGCGCGGATTCGGGGATATAAATGGGGAACCGAAGGGTATCGCGAAGGCGTCGCCGCGGGCAAGAGACAAAACGAATCGAGCCGGACTGTAACTGCCCTCCCGGAAATCCTGGGCCGCCCCGGGGGCAATGCCGGTAGGCTGGATTCTCGGCCGGAACACCGGCCCGGAATCGCCAGCAGAGTGAAGAAGGCCGGCAGGCAAACCGCGGCCACACGGCCGCCGAGCCTCGGGCAGTTCCGACCGAACCGCCAGGCTTGACTGCGGCCGCAGCCGCGAGAATGGAGATCACCATGCCGGCTAGCGGTCCCTGAAACGCCCGATCAGGTCCGGGTCCGCAACCGGATATCTGGTTAGACTAGCGACAATCCCGACTGCGGACTTGCAGCTCGGATCATGGCCGATACTTGCGCCGTGCGGGCGAAATCATCTTGCCTGCGAAGCAGTTCATTCGAACCGGATCGTAAATGGAACCGCAGGCATCCATCGAGATTGCGAAACACGTGCTGCTGGTGTTCGGGATCGTCCTCGCTCTCGGCATGGCAGCGGGGGCCCTGGCGCGGAAGCTTCGAATACCCGACGTCGTGATCTTCCTGGTCCTTGGAATGCTCCTCGGGCCCGGGGCCGCCGGATGGGTGGAAATAAAGGCGGATAGCGCCCTCAATCAACTGATCCTTATTTTCGGTTCGAGCTACATCCTGTTCGACGGCGGTGCCTCGCTGCGGCTTCGCGTACTCAAGGAAGTCTGGGTGACCATCGTCGTCCTCGCGACGGTCGGCGTGCTTGTCACCGCAGCCATTACCGGCGTGGCCGCGCACTATCTGCTCGGCATTCCTTTTCTTGCCGCGCTTCTTCTGGGTGCGACCATAGCGTCCACCGACCCGGCAACGCTGGTCCCTGTGTTTCGCCAGGTCAGGATCCGGGACCGCCTGGCACAGACCATGATGTCCGAATCGGCTTTCAACGATGCAACCGGCGCCATCGTCACATTTGCGGTGCTCGGCATTGCAATGGGAAAGGGCGAGTTTTCCGTGGCGAATGCGCTGGTGGATTTGCTTAGCCAGTCCGGTATCGGCCTCGTCATAGGCGTCCTGCTGGGTTACCTCGCCGCCCTTCTGATCGCCCACGAGAAGTTTGGCTTCCTCCAGGAGTATGCGCCGGTGGTATCGCTGATGGCGGTGATCGGGGCCTATCTGGGAGCGGACGGCCTGCAGGCGAGCGGATTCATGGCCGTATTCACTTTCGGAATTGTCATCGGGAACAAGGATTCCATGGGTTTTACCATGAAAGCAGGCGAACAGGAAAAGCTCCAGGACTTCGTCCTGACGACGGCGCTGGTCATGCGCATGTTCATCTTTGTCCTGCTTGGCACGCAAGTCGATTTCGCTTTGATGAACAGCCATCTCGTCGCGGGGGTAGCCGTGGTCGCCGTGTTCATGCTGGTGGCAAGGCCGGTGGCGGTATTCCTGTGTGCGCTGCCCGATCGTCGTGCCAAATGGACAATCAGGGAGATGTTGTTCATGTGCTGGACGCGGGAAACCGGCGTCATTCCCGGCGCATTGGCCGGCCTTTTG
>JANXPQ010000322.1 GCA_025357235.1 Betaproteobacteria bacterium | reverse complement strand
TTGCGACGCTTGGCGATGCGGTGGAAACGGCGTTCATTTACGGTTCCGTCGCACGGGGCGAGCAACGGGCTTCAAGCGACATCGATCTTATGATCATCGGTACCGTGTCGCTCGCAAAGTTGTTGAAGGCGTTGCGACCTGCCATCGAAACCTCGCGCCGGGATATCAATCCAACTGTTTATACCCGGGAGGAATTCGCGCGGAAAGCCTCCGAGGGGCACTCGTTCATCGAACGGGTTTTGGGTGAACCGAAAATATTCCTGAAGGGAGATGCGCGTGAGCTTGGACAATCTGGTGAAAATCGGAAAGCTGCACCCGCACGAAGCGCGCCGCGACGAAATCCAGCGGCTGCTGCGAGGGCTGGAACGCAGCCTCGCAGACTCAAGAGTTGAGGCGCTCAGCAACGAAGGCCGCCTGGCTGCGTCTTACGATGCGCTGCTGCGCCTGGCCACGATTGCATTGCGTGCTGCGGGATACCGGACCAGCCCGGAACAACCTGGGCACCATGCGATTACGTTGCAGGCTCTTCCGCTGACGCTGGGAACGAATGCCGACTTGACCATGCAACTGGATGCATTCCGCCGCAAACGAAACCTGGCTGCATACGAAGGCGACGATTCGGTGTCGGACCGCGATCTGGCCGAATTGCTTGCCACTGTCGATGAACTCCGCCCCAGGCTTCTGGCCTGGCTGCGCAAGCAACACCCGGAGCTGATGTAGATCTGCGGGGGCTGGCCTGCATAATCGAGCATCGCGCGGTCAGCAGCCGGGTGAATGCCGCGGGCAATGACGATGAGGGCCTCGTGCGAAAGGTGAACGATTAGGGCAGGCGAGGGGTCAAGAGTAAACAGGCGATGAAGGCCGCTGCAAGGAGCCACGTCAAATGCGAGATTGCCTGATGTGTTTAACTTTGACTACGTCCCCTTCACGCTGAACCCCGACCGGACCTGAGGAAATGACACCGAAACCGACCCCGGCGCAAGACAGGTCCCGCGTGCTGACGATCAACGGCGGCTCGTCGAGCATCAAGTTCGCGCTCTACCAAACGGGCGACCCGCCCCGGCGGGGATTGCAGGGCAAGATCGACCGCATCGGCCTGCCCGGAACCTCGCTTGCATTCCATGATCCGGCCGGCAATCAGCGGGAAACGCAGGCCATCGCAGCCGGCGATCGCGTGGTAGCGTCGCAGTTTCTGTACGACTGGCTGGCGAAGCGGATCGGTTTCGATGCGATCGGCGCGATAGGCCATCGCATCGTCAACGGCGGCGCCCGCTACTACGAGCCGCAACCCGTCACCGAAGCGCTGCTCGACGAATTGCGGCACATCAGCGGTTACGCTCCCGAACATCTGCCGGCCGAGATCGCGATGATCGACCTGTTCAACGAGCGCATGCCGCGCCTGCCGCAGGTCGCGTGTTTCGACACCGCGTTTCATCGCAACATGCCGCGCGTGGCAAAGATTCTTCCCATTCCGCGGCGCTACCAGGCGGATGGCGTCGAGCGCTACGGCTTTCACGGTTTGTCCTATGCCTTTCTCATGGAAGAACTTGCGCGTGTGGCCGGCGCCGAGGCGGCGCTCGGAAAAATAGTGCTGGCCCATCTCGGCAACGGTGCCAGCCTCGCCGCGGTTCGCGACGGCAAGGGCATCGACACCAGCATGGGGTTTACGCCGGCCGCGGGCGTACCCATGAGCACGCGTTCCGGCGATCTGGATCCCGGCCTGGTGTCGTACTTCGCGCATACCGAGAACATGACCGCGCAGCAGTTCCACATAATGATCAATCATGAATCCGGACTGCTCGGCGTTTCCGAAACGAGCTCGGACCTGCGCGATCTGCTGGAGAGGGAAGGCACGGACATCCGCGCCGCCGACGCGGTGGCGATGTTCTGCTACCAGGTCAAGAAATGGATCGGCGCCTTTGCTGCCGCGCTCGGCGGAATCGACACACTGGTATTCGCGGGCGGCATCGGCGAGAACTCAGCCGAAATCCGTTCGCGCATCTGCGAAGGCCTGGATTTCCTCGGCATCCGGTTCGACGAAATGCGCAACACGGCCGGCGGGCCGGTCATCTCCGCCGATGCGAGCCGCGCGAAGGTGCGCATCATCCATACCGATGAAGATGCCGTCATCGCCAGGGCGGTCTTCCGGATTCTCGACGCAACCGAAACCTTGCAAGCCACCCCACCCCCATGACACAGCCCCTCGCTCCGCCCCTTCTGCAAAAGATGAACGCCTGGTGGCGCGCCGCCAACTATCTTTCGGTTGGACAGATCTACCTGATGGACAACCCGCTGCTCAAGCAGCCGCTGAAGCTGGAGCATGTGAAGCCGCGGCTGCTCGGCCACTGGGGTACCAGTCCCGGACTGAACTTCATCTACGTCCACCTGAATCGCATCATCAGGGAGCATGACCTCGACGTGATTTACGTGACCGGCCCCGGGCATGGCGGTCCCGCCCTGGTGGCCAACACTTATCTGGAAGGCACCTACAGCGAGTTCTACCCGAAGATTTCCCGGGACGAGGCTGGACTGAAAAGTCTCTTCACCCAGTTCTCGTTTCCCGGCGGCATTCCCAGTCACGTGGCGGCGGAGACGCCGGGTTCGATCAACGAAGGCGGGGAGCTCGGTTACTGCCTTACGCATGCCTATGGCGCCGCGTTCGACAACCCCGGCCTGCTGGTCGCGTGCGTCGTGGGCGACGGCGAAGCGGAAACCGGTGCGCTTGCGGCAAGCTGGCACTCCAACAAGTTTCTGAATCCGGTGCGCGATGGCGCGGTGCTCCCGATCCTGCATCTGAACGGTTACAAGATCGCGAGCGCCTCGCTGCTGTCCCGCATCGGCCGGCAGGAACTGGAGCAGCTTTTTCGCGGCTATGGTTACGAGCCTTATTTCGTGGAAGGCGACGATCCGGATACCGTCCATCAACTGATGGCGGGGACGCTGGACCGCATCGTCGAGGAGATCCGGCAAATCCAGACCGTGGCGCGCAGCCGCGGATTCACGCGGCGTCCCGCCTGGCCGATGATCATATTGCGCACGCCCAAAGGCTGGACCGGACCCAAAGAGGTGGATGGCCTGAAGACCGAGGGCACCTGGCGTTCGCACCAGGTCCCGCTCGCCAACCTGCAGAAGGAACCGAAGCACCTGCAGATGCTGGAACAATGGTTGAAGAGCTATCGTCCGCAGGAATTGTTCGACGCGACCGGCAAGCTCGTCGCCGACGTGGCCGAGCTGGCGCCGAAGGGTGACCGGCGCATGGGCGCGAACCCGCACGCCAACGGTGGCCTGCTGCTGCGCGAGCTCAAGCTGCCCGATTTCCGCGATTACGCCGTCAGCGTTCCGGCTCCGGGCAGCGTGACGGCGGAAGCCACTCGTCAGACCGGCCTGTTCCTGCGGGACGTGCTCAAGGCCAACGCGGCCGGCGCCAACTTCCGCGTGTTCGGTCCGGACGAGACGGCGTCGAATCGATTGACGGCGGTATTCGAAGCCACCGACCGCGCCTTCACCGGCGAGATCCTCGACAGCGACGAGCATCTTTCCCCCGACGGGCGCGTCATGGAGGTGTTGAGCGAACATCTGTGCCAGGGCTGGCTCGAGGGTTACCTGCTGACGGGGCGGCACGGATTCTTTTCCTGCTACGAGGCTTTCATCCACGTCATCGATTCCATGTTCAATCAGCACGCCAAGTGGCTGAAAGTCTCGCGCGAGATCCCGTGGCGGCGGCCGATCGCCTCGTTGACCTACCTGCTGACTTCGCATGTGTGGCGCCAGGACCACAACGGATTCAGCCACCAGGATCCCGGCTTCATCGACCATGTGGCCAACAAGAACGCGGACGTCATCCGCATCTATTTGCCGCCGGATGCCAATACGCTGCTGTCGGTCGCAGATCATTGCCTGCGCAGCCGCAACTACGTCAACGTCATCGTCGCCGGCAAGCAGCCGGAGCTTCAATGGCTGGACATGGATGCCGCGATCAAACACTGCGCCGCCGGCCTGGGTATCTGGCAATGGGCCAGCAGCGACGAGGGGGGCGCACCCGACGTGGTAATGGCTTGCGCCGGCGACGTGCCGACGCTCGAGACGCTGGCCGCGGTGAAAATGCTGCGCAATCACATCCCGGCACTCAAGGTGCGGGTGATCAATGTGGTCGACCTGATGGCGCTGCAACCGCACAGCGAACATCCGCACGGCCTGAACGACACGGATTTCGACGCGCTGTTCACGATGGACAAACCGATTGTGTTTGCGTATCACGGCTACCCGACCCTGATCCACAGGCTGACTTATCGCCGCACCAATCATGGCAACCTGCATGTCCGCGGCTACAAGGAAGAAGGCACCACCACCACGCCGTTCGACATGACGGTGATCAACGATATCGACCGCTTCCATCTGGTGATGGACGTCATCGACCGCGTGCCCGTGCTGAGCACCCGCGCTGCGCATGTGACGGGACTGATGCGCGACAAACTCGCCGAACACCGCACCTATATTCGCCTCCACGGCGACGACATGCCGGAAATTCGCGACTGGAAGTGGGGCGGGGGCAATACGAAGTGAGGGCGCCGTTGGCCAAATGAATTAGCGTAATGGCGGCCAATGGAAGTCTTTGAGGGAACGGGTGAATGAGTCGCTTCCGGCAGATTTGTTGCCATGTGCGGCGGGCGGGCGCATGATCTGAACATATTCCGCGGCCGCCATGAAGAAAACCCTCTATCAGATTCTCGGCGTCGATCCCAAGGCCCCGAAGCAGGACATCGAGGCGGCGTATAACGCGCGCGTCGACGAACTGAAGTTCGCGACGCTGCAGGATCCGAACAAGCTGAAGATGCTGCAGCAGTCGAAGGAGATCCTTTCCGATCCGGTTCAGCGCGCCACCTACGACGCATCGATTTCCAAACCCGAGGCACCTCCGCTGTCCGCGGCGAAGGACGCGCCGGAACCTTCGTTTCTGCAGCAATGGGGAAAATGGATTGCTGCCGCCGTAGTATTGATCGGCCTTTTCGTCCTGTGGCCCAAGCGGGTGGCGACTCCGCCGCCACCGCAACCTGCGAAGCAGATCGCCGCCAAGCCTGTCGAGCCGGTTCCCCAAGCCGTGCAGCCTGCCGCACCGATCAATGTCGCACCACCCGTCACATCCGTCGCGCCGCCGGCCGACTTGCGCGAGAACCCGGTGATGGGTGAGTGGTCCTGCGTCGATGCGATTTCGGGACGGACAAACAAATACAATTTCCAGCAGGACGGCATCCTCAGAATCGCGACAGGCGACGGGCAGGTAGCCGACTACAAATACGAATTGTCCGGCAAGGTCCTGACGCTCACGAACTCCAAGCAGGCCAGCACGCTTGCCGTGGAAGAACTGGTCGCCAGGAAGATGATTCTGAACACCGGCGCCGAAGGCCGGCGCCTGGTGTGCAAGCGCTAGCTGTTCGGCCAGCCCCGTGTTCGGTGAGCGCGCTTTACCCGCCCAGAGGGAATTCCTGCAAGTACTTCTTGTAGTCGTCTTCCACGTCGATCTGCAGTGCCCCCAGTAATCGCACCACGCCGCAGTAAAAGGAAATCACCAGCAGCAGATCGACGATGCGTTCGTTGTCCAGCCCCTTGCTGATTTCGTCGTAGGTCTCGTCGGACAACTCGGGCTGCGCCACCATTTCGCGCGCCGCCTTGAGCACGGCTTTCTCCAACGGCGTAAAGCCCGTCGATTCGCCGTTCGTTGCCGCGATGATTCCCCGGATGTCGTTGTCCGTGACGCCGAAGTCGCGTGCAATCTTGATGTGATGGGAATACTCGTAGGACGATCGGGTCGAGTAACCGACCTGCAGGATGGCCATCTCGCGCAAGCGCGGATCGAGCTTGCTGTGATAGCGGATGTACTGCGCCAGGCCGAGAAAGCTGCGCGTCGCATCCGGGCTGTGGGTGAACGCCCGATAGAGATTGATGTTGCGGGCCAGCAGGTCCCTGTTCTCCGGTGCGAGATCGGATTGGTCGAGATAAGGCAAGCGCGCCATGAAGTATTCCTCCTGCCGTACAGGATGCATCAGATCGGGCGACGCTGCCCAGGGCATCTTTGCCTTTCTGCTCTCTTACCACCTTCAGGCGTTTGTGGCCCGTCCGGTTCGAGGCGCAAAAAGGCTGGTCAATTCTGTAAGCAATTTGTAATTCCCCCGGTGTCACTCTGAGGTCGCGGACAAGACGTTTTGTCCACAAGGATAACTTGATGCGCCGCGATGCAAGAGTCCCGACTGTTTGATTTTCTCGTGATCATTTCCGAGAATGTCAGGATCGAGTGCACTTGGTCCGTGCGTCGGCAATCCATCAGCTACTTCAGGAGATTTTCGGTAGTGCAAAGCGGGCGAAATTGGCCCGTGTTCTGGCAGTCAGTTGAGCGCTAGAGGTTTGGGGACTGCCGCAAATTCCAGAGACCAATCAACCGAGGAGAAGACCATGACAGCTAAGAACGCTACCCAGATTCACCACAGAGTCGAGCGTCGGAGGATAGGAGGCTTCGGCTGGAGGCCTGATCTGCCGGACGCGCGCGATCACTATTTCGCGGTGCAGTACAAGACGATGAAGACGTTGCCCCTGAAGGTCGATCTTCGTTCGAAGTGTCCGCCCGTGTATTCGCAGGGCGAGATCGGCAGTTGTACCGCCAACGCGATTGCGGGGGCGATCGAATTCGAACGCAAAAAAGCCGGGCAGAAGCCGGCGTTCACGCCGTCGCGGTTGTTCATCTACTACAACGAGCGCTCGATGGAAGGTTCCGTGGCCAATGACGCGGGCGCCGTCATCCGCGATGGAATCAAATCGATCTCCAAGCAAGGCGTTTGCACGGAGAAGCTGTGGACATACGACGCGACGCCGGCGGTCACGGATGGCGGCCCGTGGCCGGCAGGTGCAAAGCCGGCGCAGAAACCACCCAAGGATTGCTACACCGCCGCGCTCGACTATCAGGCCATCGAGTATCAGCGCGTGATGCCGATCTTGAGCCAGATGAAAGGCTGCCTGGCGGAGCACAATCCGTTTGTTTTCGGGTTCACCGTTTACGTCAGCCTTTACGATGACAACGGC
The DNA here is from genome assembly GCA_025357235.1 of Betaproteobacteria bacterium. Taxonomy (GTDB): domain Bacteria; phylum Pseudomonadota; class Gammaproteobacteria; order Burkholderiales; family JACQAP01; genus JACQAP01. The sequence continues at coordinate 7,963 of JANXPQ010000322.1, read as the reverse complement.
GTGCCGCGGAAGGTGATCCCGATGCCGGGCCCGAAGGACAAATTGCTGGGCGGGCATGCCGTACTGGCGGTCGGTTACGACGATGCGACCCAGCAGTTCACCGTGCGCAATTCATGGGGAGCGCACAACCAGGACAAGGGGTATTTCTACATGCCCTATTCCTATCTCACGGACAACGATCTCGCCGACGACTTCTGGGTCATCAAGCTGATCGAGCGTTAGGAGGGGGAAGAGGAAAGGTGGAAGGTGAAAGCTGAAAGCACAAAGCGCGTCGAGCTCTTGCTTACCCCTCGCCCCTTCCTTCATATCGGCCGACCTGCCTCTTGGATCTTGCCCTTCAAGGCCAGGACCATGTCGTCGACGGCGATCAGGAAATCTTCGTGGCCCTTGCCCGTCTGTTCCAGCATCCAGGCATGCGGGATGGTGACTTCCATCGACAGGACCTGGAATCGGTTATAGGCAATGCGCAATTGATGGGTGTCGCGGATCGCGAAGATCGGCAACCCCGCGTCGATCTCGACGATGTAGCGCAGCGGATCGAGTTGCCGGCGCTGGATTACGGTCTTGATGCTGGCAAGGGCTTGCGACAGCGCCGTCTGATAGCCAACCGAATCGTAGACTTCCGTCATGGATGACGCGTCGTTTCGCTCAGGCGCGCCTTACCAGACGCACGGCGGGGATGATCGGATCGCGCTTGATCGGCTCGGGAGGCAGTTCCTTCATTCTCTCGAGCGCCTTGGCGAACAGTTCGCGCACTTCGCCGCCGATGGTTGCGGCGATGGAACGGCGCTCATTGCCCTTTTTGCTGTCGCAGAAAGTTTTCACGAGTCCATAGGATTCCATGACTTCGCGGTCATTGCCGGTGGAAAGCGCGCTGATCTCGCTGGGAAACGCGGTCTGGCTGGTGCCCGGTTCCATCAGCGTGTTGAGGGTGCTGGTCAGGGTGCTGCGCACTTCGGTGCGAGTCCTGAATTGCTGGAAATGCATGGCCCACTTTTGATCGCTCATTGGTTACCTCGACAGATATTGAAAAAACTGCGGCCGGGCGGAAGTGCTGCGCATCGCCCGGGAAGAGATCGATCGGCAGGCCTAGCGGCTTCTGCTGCGGGGCATCGCGCCTTTGTGCGGTCCACCGGGGACGAGCACGCCTTGCCGGTAATAGGTTCCTTGCGCGAATCCGGACTTGCGCTCCGGTTCGCCGGATTTCGTCGACGATTCAGGCTGCGATGCCGCGTTCTTGTCGGCGACGGCTGCAGGCCGATCAGGGTATGGGGTTGGGAGGGACTTTTCGGGCTTTGCTTTCCGGCCGGCGCTCATGCGGATCTCCGTGACGCCCTGTCGGGCAGTCTGTCGCGCCGGGGGCCGGACGCGACGCGCGGCACGGCTAGTATGGACTCATTCCCGGGGAGCGGGGGGCTTATTTAGGGGCAAGGGGTGAGGGATTTGGAGCCTGATGACTGGCTCCGCTCGACCCTCGTTTCTCATCCCTCGGCCCTGTAGCCGGCGCGTTTGCCGGCCGTCGTGCCGCGCAGCGTGCGGCGCGGTTCGTTGCCTGCCGCGTGAACCGCGCGCCGGCCGACACGGCGATGCGGGTTCGTAAGACAGTGCCTGCCGCACCTCGCCGGGATGCCAACCAGCGGATAAACGGGATAAACCGCTTCGTCGTAGGAAGCTTGCACGGCGGCAGCACTGCGCAGTTGGGCTTCGTACCGGGCTTCGTCGAGCCAGCGATCTTCGAGTTCGCGTTTGTGCCGTTCGGCGGTGTAAGCGGCCAGTTGCTCCTTTTCCGCGCGCAGGCGCTCGCGGGCTTCCTCGATATCGCGTTCCCGGAGGCGCTCGCAATCTTCCGTGCTGCAGGATTGCGGGAGCGGCGCGGCGCTGACGGCACGCATGCCGGCGGGGCACGCGGAATCGGTATACAGCGTGCTTCCCTTCGCGTCGCTACAGCGAAGGATGTCGGCGTTCGCGGTGGAGTGTGACAGCAGGCCGGCCGCGGCCAGCAGGAAGAATGAAATGAGTCGCGTGCGCATGTTGGCGTCTCCGTATGGGCCTGGAAGGCGGGTCGCCCCTCCATCACGGATTAAATGATCGCGCAACGAGGCCCGCATCGCAATCCGAAAAGTCGCGTTTTCGGGCTGCCGTGACACTTCGTTACCCACCCAAGACGGCGGGCAATCGTGTGCCGCGCATTGAGGCGATCACATAAATCCGGACCCCTTAAAAAACAAGCCGCTCGCGCGGCTTGTTTGCTTTTGCTGCACGATCGGAATCAGGGCTTCAACTGGCCGCGGATTTCGCCGCCCTTGTTCGCATCGCTGTGCACGTTGACGTAAAGGTCGCCCGCCTTGAAGCTCTTGTACTGCGCATCGGTGAGCTTGGCGCCGGCCGGCACGGCCCATTCCGTATCCGATTTCTTCTCCAGGGGAATCGCAACGCCGCCGTTCTTGCCCGCCGCCGCTTCGTGGATATGCGCCATCGTGCCCTTGACGCCGGTCGTGGTGACGCTGCCGCTGACGGTTTTGTCGTCATTGACCGTGATGGTGCCGGCGCCGGTTGCAGCTGTCTTCACGGCGGGGACTTCCTGGTCGCCGCTCAGTTTGACCTGTACCGGACCCGCCAGTGCGCTGCCGGCGGCAAAGGCCATGAGGGCCAGCGTAATGGCCGATTTCCTGATTGTCATGTTCATGTGATTTCCTCCTGTAGTTGATCGAACGGTCGGCATGGCGCCGACCGTTGAGCCTCTCTGACATCCGCGCCGTCCGCCAAGTTCCTCGGCCGGGGCGCCGGATACATACCGTCCCGGATCGTCGGGCAGCGGCGACAGAGCGTTTTCGACCGCACACTGCACGATTGCGGCAAGCAGTTTAAAATTGCTCCCGTGAACATCCTATTACGGGACTGCGACAAATGGCCATCGAAGTGACCCGCCAGCAGGCCTCCTGCGGCGCCGTGATTCGGGGAGTCGACCTATCCAGAGACCTCACTCCCGGCGAAGTGACCGGGATTCGTGCCGCATGGTTGCAGCATCAGGTCGTCGCTTTCCCGGACCAGCCGCTGCAGATCACGGACATCGAGCGCTTCGCCACTTATATGGGCCCGAACGGCGAAGACCCCTACATCGAGGCGATCGCCGGGCATCCGCGCGTGGTGCAGGTCAAGCGCGAGCCCGACGAGAGGGCGCCGATCTTCGCCGAGACCTGGCATTCCGACTGGAGCTTCCTGAAGCGCCCGCCCGCGGCGACGGTACTCTACGGCAACATCATTCCGCCGATGGGCGGCGATACGATGTTCGCCGACCAGTACGCCGCGTGGGATGGGTTGCCGGGTTCGATGAAAGCGCTGCTCAGGGACAAGATGGCGATTCATTCCGCGCGCAAGGGCTATGCGAGGGATGGCATGTACGGCGAGAAGGACAAGGGCCGTTCGATGGCGATCAAGTTCGGCGACTCGGCATTGAAGACCCAGCTTCATCCGCTGGCGCGGCCGCACACCGAGACCGGGCGCCTCGCGCTCTACGTCAGCCCGGGCTATACCATCGGCATCGACGGCATTCCCGACAACGAAGCGATGCCTATCCTCAAGGAACTCTACATCCACCAGGCCAGGCCGGAGTATCTCTATCGGCACAAATGGTCGCAGGGCATGCTGCTCATGTGGGACAACCGCAGCGTGATCCACGCCGCCACGGGCGGCTACGAAGGCCATCGCCGGCTGCTGCACAGGATCACGGTGGCGGACAGGACATTGCATTAATTGCATCGTGGCTTTTTTCCAGTTCCGCGAACAACAAAGTGCCGGGGCCGAGAACCTCGGGTGCCGGCCGTGGTCGTAACCCCATGACGACTTTTCCCGCCTCTGCCGGCAAAACCATGAAATCCATTTTCTGCGGTGTCCTGTCGCTGAATTTGCTCATGCTGTCGGCCGCCTTTGCCGCCGAGCCCTGGGAGCCCGGGGGAACACTGGACGCCTGCCTTGAGGCGATGCTCAAGGAGCGTCCGGGCATCGTGACCGGATGGCAGCAAAGCGGCGGCGGGCAAGCGCCTCCCTATGTCATTAGCGTACTGAATCCGGAGGGCAACAACGCAGAGGCTTTCTGCGATCCGGCCAAGCCGGCGAACTTCCAGTTCAGCAACAAGATGGGATTGTTCCGCTATTCGATGTATCAGCGCGCGACAATTCCGGAGGCCAAGGCGCGCGCATCGGCGCCGGAGATCTTCACGGGCCCGGTCAGGGTGACGTCGATGGAGATGTCGGTCGGCGTGAGCGGCAAGCCCGCCTACAAATACCAGATGTTCCTTCCCAGCAATCACAAGGCCACTGTCGAGATCGACGCCATCACCGGCAGATTGAACAAGGGACAGGTGGACTAGCAGTCCGCACGCCATTCACGCTTCACCCGCAGTCCGCTTATCAAGGAGTAAATCGCATGAAAAAATGGTCCCATCTCGCACTGCCGATTCTTGCAGCCTGCCTCTGTCTCGGCACCTTCGTCACGGCCCATGCGGCGGACAAGCTCGAGAACATCCCGCTGGAGTGGAAACCCACTTCGCCCATGTCCGAGAGGCCGCCGGTCGATGTGAAGGGCCTCGAGGGCGTCAAGCTGCAGGTCGAAGCTTTTACCGACAAGCGCGAGGAACCCGCCCTGATCGGCCGCAACATGAACAAGGTTCCGCTGCGCATTGTCAGCACGAAAGAGGATGTCCCGCGCTTCGTGACCTACCAGACGAAAGATCTGCTGTCCGCGCTCGGCCTCGATGTGGTCGAAAGCGGCGGCGCGGTCATCATGAAAGGCGAGGTCAAGAAATTTTTCGTGGAAGAGACCAATCGCTACAACGCCACGGTGGAACTGCGCGTCACCTTGACAGATGCCGCCGGCAAGGTCCTTTGGGTGGTCGAGAGTTCCGGGACTTCCAGCCGTTTCGGGATCGGATACAAGGCCGCCAACTACTACGAGGTTCTCAGCGACGCATTGATCGGCGCCGTTCACGAAGTCGTCCGCAGTCCGAACTTCAAGAAGGCATTGACCGACAACAAATAGGCGGCGGGCCGTCCTGGGGCGATGCCGTCAGGACAGGGTCATCGCCCGCCCCGGGCGGGGATAGTGCCCAAATAACCGAAATAAGCTTTGACCTTGCACCGCAGACCACGTATAACGACGATGCAGAATTCTCAAGTGTTGAGTTTGCTGGTCCGCAGTAGCCCCGTACAACGGTACTCCTCAGATCTCCTTAATTTCTACTCTTGATGTTCTCGCTTTCGGGCGAATTGCCCATTCACTACAGTTAAGGAAGATTTAAAAATGGCTACAGGTACAGTCAAGTGGTTCAACGACGCAAAAGGTTTCGGTTTTATCACCCCGGATGATGGCGGCAAGGATTTGTTTGCCCACTTCTCCGCGATCCAGGGCAACGGCTTCAAGTCGCTGCAGGAAAACCAGAAAGTGACGTTCGACAAGACCACTGGCCCCAAGGGCGATCAGGCATCCAACATTCAGCCTGCTTAAGTGATGCCGTGACGGCGTGCACGTGACGTCGTGACGAAGATCACGAAAAAAGCCCGGGTAACCGGGCTTTTTTTTCGTCGTACAGCCGCCGGGCGCCGCGCCCGCGCGGTTACTCCGCTTTTTCCACCTGCCATCCGGGCAGGCTGGCGGCCTTCATGTCGAATTCCTGGTTCTTCGGCATCGACGGCGCCTTGAGTTCGACATCGACACGCTGAAATGTTTCCGCCAGCTTGAAGCTGATCCTGGCGAGGTTCTCGGGGTTGGATTTGATCTGCGCGGCGCTTTCGGTGACGACGACGTTGCGGCAGACCAGTTCGACATAAATTTTCGCTGCCAGGTCGCGCATGGGATCTGCAGGCCGTACGATAGGAGGAGCCGCCATGACGTTTCCGATCAGTAGGGTAGATACTCCATGGTACGCCCAACGATTGGCAACGGGTTGGAATGAGCGCGTCAGGCGGGCATAAAAAACGGCCGGCCATTTCTGGCCGGCCGCCTTTGCGTCGACTCGCCTGAAACTCACGCCAGCGGACGATGGCCCATCCGTTGATGGAACTGCGCTTTCCAGTACAGATCGAAAATCGTTTTCTGTTCGGGCGATAGAACGCCTTCGAAAGCACGGGTGTCCTGCGCAACCTTCTGCAGCTTGTCCGCGCGCTCGCGCATGGCCTGCGACATCCTGTCCAGCCTGGTCGCTGTATCCGCGTCCGCACGCATTTCACCTTTGTGCGAATGGAATTCCTGCATCTTCACCGTACTTTCCTTCGCCCGGGAAATTGCCCCGTCGGCGTAGGCCTGCCACGCGGTTTTCTGCTCGTCCTTCAGGTTGAGCTTTTTCGCGAGGTTGTCGAGGTTGCGTTGCGTGTGCGTTACCGGATCGAAGTGCCGATGCTGCGCATGATTGCCCGGAGGCGGGCTGTTCGGCGCTTCGTCCGCCGCCGCTGCGAAGCCCGAAGCGGCGAGCAGGCTCATTGCCAGAATGCTGCCGCGCAGTGTGAACGTCTTGCTCATGGCGATCTCCTGTAGAGAGTTGGTGCTGCAACGGGAGTGCCGGAACTGCCCGGTGATTGCTTTTCCGTTGCTGCTGATCCCTAAACGCGGGGTCGCCAGGGAGCGTTTACGCTGCAATGTAACGTAGTGCAACGCCGCGCGCAGGACGCGCGCGGAAGAGGAGAGAGACGAGAGAAAAGAAGCGAGAGGAAAGAGAGAAGCATTAGACGCTTGGACCTTTCTTTCCTCTTTCACCTTTTCTCTTTCCTCTGTTACTTTATTGTCCCGCCGGGAAAGCGATCCATGTTCTGGCGCGCGAACATCCATCCCGGATACTCGGGCGGCAACTGGCTGGCTTCGTCCAGGGACTTTAGTTCGGCTTCGGACAGGCGCAGTTCGGTGGCGGCAATATTGTCGGCGAGTTGTTGCTTCGTCTTGGCGCCGACGATCACGCTGGCGACGGCGGGTTGATGCAGCAGCCACGCAAGCGCAACGCGAGCTACGGACACGCCGTGGGCGCTCGCGATCGGCCGCATTGCTTCGACGCAGCGGAATGCGCGAGGGCGATCGACCGGCGGAAAATCGAAATTGGTGCGCCGCGCGCCGTCCGGGCCCTTGTCGTTCTCGGCGAATTTTCCGGACAGCAGGCCGCCAGCCAGCGGACTCCACACCAGGACACCCAGGCCCTGGTCCAGCGCCACCGGCACGATTTCGCGCTCGAGATCCCGGCCGGCGAGCGAGTAATACGCCTGAACGCTTTCGAAACGGTTCCAACCGTGATGCTGCGAAATCGAAACCGCCTTCATGATCTGCCAGGCTGCATGATTGCTCAGCCCGATGTAGCGGACCTTGCCCGAGCGGATGAGGTCTTCCAGCGCACGCAGCGTTTCCTCCATCGGCGTCGCCAGATCCTGTCCATGGATCTGATAGAGATCGATGTGATCCAGTTGCAGGCGGCGCAGGCTCGCGTTCACGCCGTCCATGATGTGGCCGCGCGACAGGCCGACGTTGTTGGGGCCCGTGCCCATGCGGATGCGCACCTTGGTGGCTATGACCAGGTCTTCACGAGGCAGCTTGAGATTCTTCAGCGCCTGGCCGACGAGGCCTTCTGAGTCACCTTCCGAATAGACGTCCGCGGTATCGATGAAGTTGACGCCGGCATCGATGGCCGTCTTGATCTGGCCTTCGACTTCGGCGAGCCCGAGCTGGCCGATCGGTTGCCAACGGCCTTTGCCGCCGTAAGTCATCGTGCCGAGACAGATTTCCGAAACGAGCAGGCCGGAACGGCCGAGAAGACGGTAGCGCATGGCAACCTCCGTGAAGATTTTTGAACGGGTGAACCGCGTAGGGTAGCAAACTCCAACGAAGGAAAGTAAGGCAGGACTCGGGACGCAGGACTCAGGACTCAGTAAAGAGACCACCAACCAGGTAGGTTCAATGTCATGGGACGAGTGAAACACATCACCTCAG
>JANXPQ010000316.1 GCA_025357235.1 Betaproteobacteria bacterium | reverse complement strand
AATAACGGATGCCCGATACACCGCAAACCAGGAGTGCCATGACTCAGCGCAAATCCGCTTCCGCAGTTACGCGCCTGCCAGCCAGCATCAAGTTTTTCGTGCTGGACACCAACGTGCTCATGCATGACCCCACCAGCCTGTTCCGCTTTGAGGAACACGACATCTACATTCCGATGGCGACGCTCGAGGAGCTCGACAGCAACAAGAAAGGCATGTCGGAGGTCGCGCGCAACGCGCGTCAGGCAAGCCGCTTTCTCGACGAAATCGTCAGCGGCAGCGAGCACGACATTGAAAACGGCATCGATCTGAGCACGCACCATGGCGGCGATGCCTCGGGCCGCCTCTTCCTGCAGACGCTAGCCATTACCGGCGACCTGCCGGCGCGACTCGCCAGCGGCAAAGCAGACAACCAGATCATAGGCGTGGTGAAGTTCCTGCAGGAGGCGCACACCAAACGCCAGGTCATCCTGGTCAGCAAAGACATCAACATGCGCATCAAGGCGCGCGCGCTGGGTTTCGCGGCCGAAGATTATTTCAACGACAAGGTACTCGAAGATACCGACCTTCTTTACACCGGCACGCGCGAGCTGCCGGCGGATTTCTGGGACAAGCACGCTAAAGGCATGGAATCGTGGCAGCAGTCAGGCGATACCTACTACCGGGTCCATGGGCCACTTTGCACCAGCCTGATGGTCAACGAATTCGTGTTCCTCGAAAGCGAAAAACCGTTCTATGCGCAGGTCAGGGAGCAGACCGGCAAGACCGCAATCCTGCACACCATCCGCGACTACACCCACCAGAAGAACAACATCTGGGGCATCGTCGCACGCAACCGGGAGCAGAACTTCGCGCTCAACCTGCTGATGAATCCGGACGTGGACTTCGTCACGCTGCTCGGCCAGGCCGGCACCGGCAAGACGCTGATGACGCTTGCCGCCGGCCTGATGCAAACGCTCGAAGACAAGGTCTATTCCGAAATCATCATGACCCGCGTCACGGTGCCGGTCGGCGAGGACATCGGCTTCCTGCCCGGTACCGAGGAGGAGAAGATGACGCCGTGGATGGGCGCGCTGGATGACAACCTGGACGTGCTCAACAAGACCGACGACGAGGCGGGCGAATGGGGCCGCGCCGCCACACGCGACCTGATCCGCTCGCGCATAAAAGTGAAATCGCTGAATTTCATGCGCGGCCGCACTTTCATCAACAAGTTCCTGATCATCGACGAGGCGCAGAATCTGACGCCCAAGCAGATGAAAACGCTGATCACCCGCGCCGGCCCCGGCACCAAGGTGGTCTGCCTGGGCAACATCTCGCAGATCGACACGCCCTATCTGACGGAGGGCAGCTCCGGTCTGACTTACGTGGTGGATCGCTTCAAGGGCTGGGCCCACAGCGGCCACGTCACGTTGATGCGCGGAGAACGCTCCCGCCTGGCGGATCACGCGGCAGAGGTCCTCTGACGACTTCGCTCCATTGACGGCCTCGCTCCTATAACGACATGGCGCCATGACCGGCCGTCATGCCAATGCGCTGAGGGATCTGCCGGGCGTTGCGCCCCCGGCAGGTTCGGGCTAAACTGACTGATACTACATATGGTGCATATGCACTGAAACCCTACAATATCTAGTTGAAGAGAGTGCTCAGACCGATCCTCCCGCATGCGGCGTGGCAGGCGATAACGGCCTTCGTTGGGCTTTTCACTCTTGTTTTTTGCGCCCTCGCCGCGCCGGTGGATCTCTGGCGGCTTACCGTAAATTCGCATCAGGGCGAACCGTTCCTGGCCACCGCCACCCTGGCTTCGCTGCCCGAAGAGCATATTTCCAGCGAATGCCTGTCGATGGGCCCCGAAAGCGACGCACCGGGTTCGGAGATGCCTTTTCTCAGCAAGGCTAATCTGAAGCTCGCCGCCAAGGGCGACAAGGTCGAAATCAGCACGGACGAACCGTTCAACGGTCCCGCGCTGGAACTCGTACTGCGGGTGCAGTGCGCCGGCGCCCCGCTCTACGCGCGGCATTTCTCCGCGTTGATTCCCCCTGCGCCGGCCAAAGTCCAGGCGCGTCGCGCCGACGCGCAACCGGCCAAGGCGCGTGGCGGCTTCCATCTGAGCTTGCTGCCCGGTGACACTGTCGAAAGCGTCGCGGCAGTGGTTTATCCCGCGCAACGCGGCATGCAGCAGGACTTGGTGCAGCAAGTGGTCGCGGGCAATCCGAAAGCCTTTCCGAACGGCCGCGCGCGGGAGGTCCCCGCAGGCACGGTGTTGTGGTTTCCGGACTTTCGCGAGATCCGCAAATCCGCGCAGACAAAATCTTCCTCGTCCGCAAAGCCCACGCCCGGACTAGCCGGCGCCCATCGTCCAGGCCCTTCCGTCGCTCGCCCCGCGTCCGTGCCGGCAACGGTAGAGACAACCGAGGAAGCGCCGGCCAAGGCGCACAAACCGGTCACGCTGCGTCGCGCGCTGGAGCTTGGCGACAAGCCTGGAGCATCGGAATGCCGACAATTGATGCAGCTTTGCGGAGTGGGAACAGCGCCCGTTGCCTCCGTGCCGCCTTCGGACGACAAGGCACGCGCGCTGGAATCCGGCGTCAAGGAATTGCACCTGAAACAGGAAGGCATCGAGCAGCAATTGGAGCGCCTCGAACTGTCGTTGCAGGCGCTGCAAAAGGTGGTCAATTCCGCCCCAGTGCAAGCGCCAGCCGCAATCCAGCCGGCCCCATCCCCGCCGAAAGTGGAAATCCGCACCGTGGTGAAATCCGAGCCGGTTGCCTGGTATATCTGGCTCGGCCTGGCCGGACTTGTCATCGCGGCAGCCATCGGTGGCTTCGCGTACGGCCGCCGGGGTTCGTTCTCGCGCGGACTGGCCGAAACAGATGAGCAACTCGACCGCATGCTGGCAACCGCAGCAACGGTGATGCGCGAATTGGAATCCACCCCGAAGCCGGGGCCCGCGCGACGGATCGACGTTCCGATGCCGCCGCCCTCGCCGCGACTGCCGCCTGCCGCTCCGACCCCGCACGAACCCGTCACTGCATCGCCGCCCGCCGCCGAATCCGCAAGGGTGCCCGATTTTGCACTCGACACCCAGGCCATGCAGCCAACGACGGATGTGGACCTTCAGCTGGAAAGCGGGCCGGCGGCCCCTGCCCAGGTCGCGGGCCTGTCGAACGACGTCTTGTTCGAGATGGATCAGGCGCTGGACAATACCCGCTCGATGTTCACCGACGTGGATCGTTTCATTGCGCTCGGCCGCACCCAGAATGCGCTCAGCCTCCTGCAATTCCAGGTTCACAAGGATCCCAAGGACCGGGATTCCTGGATCAAGCTGATGGCGATCTACCGGCAGGAAAAGATGGATGCGGAACTGACGAAGGCCGCGCGCGCGTTCAGGAGCAATTTCCCGAACGAGAATCCGCCCGCGGTGTGATGACGCGATGGCCGGCTAGAAGCGGCCGGGATTGGCAAAGTTGGCGAAGCGGGTGTACTCGCCAAGAAAAGTCAGGGTCACGGTTCCGGTTGGGCCGTTTCGCTGCTTGCTCACAATGACTTCCGCCTGCCCCTTCACAGTCGAGGCTTCCTTGGTGTAGACCTCATCGCGATAAATAAACAGGATTACATCGGCATCCTGTTCTATTGCACCTGATTCGCGCAGATCGGACATCATCGGTCGCTTGTCGGGTCGCTGCTCCAGGCTGCGATTGAGCTGCGACAGCGCGACCACCGGGCAATTCAGTTCCTTGGCCAGTCCCTTCAGGGAGCGCGAGATTTCGGAAATCTCGGTGGCGCGGTTTTCCCCCTGCGTGCTGGAAGACATCAGCTGCAGGTAGTCGACGACGATCAATCCCAGTTTGCCGTACTCGCGATGCAACCTGCGCGCCCGTGCGCGCAACTCCAGCGGATTCAGCGCGCCAGTGTCATCGATGTGAAGCGGCGCGTCGTTCAGCTTTCCAACCGCCTCGGTGAGCTTTCTCCAATCCCCGTCGTCGAGCTTGCCGATGCGCAATTTATGCTGGTCCAGCCTGCCGATGCTGCCGAGCATGCGCATGCAAAGCTGGGGCGCGCCCATTTCCATGCTGAACACGCCCACCGGCAGCCGTTCGTTGACTGCGACATGTTCCGCGATGTTCATCGCCAGGGACGTCTTACCCATCGACGGTCGCCCCGCTATGATGATCAGGTCCCCGGGCTGCAGCCCGGCCGTCTTTTCGTCCAGGTCCGTGAATCCGGTGGGGACGCCGGTGACATTGGACTTGTTGGGCGAGTTGTAGAGTTCGTCGATCTTTTCGACCACCTTCGTCAGGATCGGGGAGATCTGTTCGAAGCCCTGCTTGCCGCGCGCGCCCTCTTCCGAGATCGCAAACACTTTCGATTCCGCTTCGTCGAGCAGTTGTCCGGCTTCCTTGCCCATCGGGTTGTACGCGGTCTCGGCGATCTCGGTGCCGACTTCCGCGAGTTTGCGCATGACCGCCCGCTCGCGCACGATCTCCGCATAGCGCCGGATGTTCGCGGCCGTGGGCGTGTTCTGCGCCAGCGCGCCGAGGTAGGCGAGGCCGCCAACGCCGTCGAGCTCGCGCGTGCTCTCCAGGCTTTCCGAAACGGTGATGACGTCGGCCGGCCGCGAATTGCCGACCAGTTTGGAGACGTGGCGGTAGATGAGCCGGTGGTCGGCGCGGTAAAAATCCGATTCGCCGATCATGTCGGCGATCTTGTCCCAGGCCGTGTTGTCGAGCAGCAGCCCACCGAGCACGGACTGCTCCGCCTCCACCGAGTGCGGCGGCAGCTTGATCAACTCGACTTGGGCGTCGGCTACGCCGACGCGTTGCGTTGCGAACTGCGCCATGAGTTTTGGATGGATTGTAAAAGCGGAAAAACGGCGCGAACGGACCTGTCGCCATCTATTATTCGGAAGCTGCAGGGGGGTGCAAGGAGAAAAATAAAAAGGGCTGTTTTCACAGCCCTTTTTTTTCGGACAACCGCCTGCGACTCAGTTCGATGTATCGCCCAGCACCGAGACCGTAATGGTCGTCGTGATATCGGCATTCAGATCGAGTGTGATCGGATAGTCGCCGACCTGCTTGAGCGGCCCTTGCGGCAGCCGTACCATGGCCTTG
>JANXPQ010000298.1 GCA_025357235.1 Betaproteobacteria bacterium | reverse complement strand
GCTGCGCAAACCCTGCAGCGCATTCTCGACGCCATGACATGAAGGGGCCGCATTGATCAGGCTCAGCGGCGGCCGGATCTACGATCCTGCGAACCGGGTCGATGGCGAGGTGCGCGACCTGTTCGTGCACGGTGGCCGCATTGTCACAGCGCCAGCGCCCGGGAACGCAATCGATCGCGAGTACGATTTTTCGGGCCGCGTCATCATGGCGGGCGCGATCGACATGCACACCCATATCGGCGGAGGCAAGGTCAATATTGCGCGCGCGATGCTTCCGGAAGATCACCGTGACAGCGCCTTTGCGCGAACGGAGATCACCCGTTCCGGCAGTGGCGTTGCCGCGCCGTCGACCTTCGCGACCGGTTATCGTTATGCCGAGATGGGTTACACCGCGTGTTTCGAACCGGCCATTCTGCCGGTCAACGCACGCCAGGCCCACATGGAAATGGGCGACACGCCGATAGTCGACAAAGGCGGCTATGCCATGCTTGGCAACGATGATTTCCTGCTGCGCCTGATGGCGGGCGGTGCCGATCAGAAACTGGTCAACGACTACGTCGCCTGGACGCTGCACGCCACCCAGTGCATCGCCATCAAGGTCGTGAACCCCGGCGGCATCAACGCCTTCAAGTTCAACGCCCGCCACCTCGATGTCGACGAGCCGCATCCGCATTACAACGTGACCCCGCGCGCGATCCTGACGACGTTGACGCGTGCGTTGCACGAACTCTCCATGCCGCACCCGCTGCATGTCCACGCCAGCAATCTGGGCGTGCCCGGCAACGCGGCCTCGACGCTTGCCACGATGGAGGCAGCAGAAGGCCTGCCGATTCATCTTACGCACATCCAGTTCCACAGCTACGGCACCGAGGGCGAGCGCAAGTTCTCTTCCGCGGCGGCCAGCATCGCGCAAGCGATCGACCGTCAAGCCAACGTATCCGCCGATGTCGGCCAGATCATGTTCGGCCAGACCGTGACCGCCTCGGGCGACACCATGGCGCAGTATCGCAATTCAAGGCATGCGCATCCGGACAAATGGCTGTGCATGGACATCGAATGCGATGCCGGCTGTGGCGTGGTGCCGTTCCGCTATCGCGACGGCAATTTCGTCAATGCGCTGCAGTGGGCCATCGGCCTGGAATTGTTCCTGCGCGTGAAAGATCCCTGGCGCGTCTTCCTGACTACCGATCATCCCAACGGCGCGCCGTTCACCAGTTACCCGCATCTGATCCGGCTGCTGATGGACAAGGGTTTCCGCAACGAAAAGCTGGCACAGATTCATCCGGACGCGGCGGCGCACAGCCAACTCGCTTCACTGGATCGCGAATACTCGCTCTACGAGATTGCCATCATGACCCGCGCCGCTCCGGCGCGCAGCCTCGGCCTGGCCGACCGCGGCCAACTGGGCGTCGGCGCCGCCGCCGACATCACGGTGTACCGGAATGAGCCCGATCGCGAAAAAATGTTTCGCGCGCCCGAATGCGTATTCAAGGATGGTGAACTGGTGGCACGCGACGGCAAGATCGTGAAGGTGGTGCGCGGCGCCACCCATGTCGTGCGCCCGGACTTCGATCGCGGCATCGAAAAGCGGCTGCAGGATTATTTCCAGCGCTACCACACCATCCGCTTCGACAACTACCCGATCTCCACGGACGAACTGGTCGAATGCGGCAGCCGCGAGGCCCTGGTGCACCCGTGCGCGAGGCCGCAGCAGTGATCCTCAACGGCGTCGCCATCGACGATACCTTCGCCGAAGCCTTCGGCATGCGCGCGACTCGCATCCTGATCACCGCGCTGAATCTCAAGTGGGCCTACCACGCCGCGCGGGCCGTGACCGGTTTCGCCACGTCGGTCATCGGCTGCGGATGCGAGGCGGGCATCGAGCGCGAACTGTCGGCGGGGGAAACGCCGGACGGCCGCCCCGGAGTGTCCGTGTTGCTGTTCGCGGTCTCCAGCAAGGAACTCGCGAAACAAGTCGAGCGCCGCGTCGGCCAGTGCGTGCTGACAGCACCGACATCGGCGGTGTTCGCCGGACTCGAAGGCGAAGCCGTCAACCTGGGCAAAAACCTGCGCTTCTTCGGCGACGGTTTCCAGATGTCCAAAGTCATCGGCGGCAAGCGCTACTGGCGCATCCCGGTGATGGACGGAGAATTTCTCTGCGAAGAAACCACCGGCATGATCAAGGCTGTCGGCGGCGGCAACTTCCTGGTGCTCGCGCGCGGTCAATCCGAAGCGCTCGCCGCCTGCGAGGCGGCAATCGACGCGATGTCGAAGCTGCGCGGCGTCATCATGCCTTTCCCGGGCGGCATAGTGCGTTCCGGGTCGAAAGTCGGCTCGAAATACAAGGCGCTGCCGGCGTCGACCAACGACGCCTTCTGTCCGACATTGCGCGGGGCGGTAAAAAGCGAGTTGTCTGCCGATACGGGCGCGGTGCTGGAAATCGTGATCGACGGGTTGACGCAGGCCGATGTGCGCGATGCCATGCGCGCCGGGATCGACGCAGTGTGCAAGGTCGGCGCATCCGGCGGGGTCCTGCGCGTCAGTGCGGGAAACTACGGCGGCAAGCTCGGTCAATTCCATTTCAAGCTGCTCGAGATCATGCAATGACCGCGCTCACTCTCACGCTGCGCTCGCCGCCGGCACGGAGCATGGATTTATCGGCTCTGATTCCGGAGCGGCTTGCCGGCCTCGGGGCCATGCAGATCGGCGCACTGCCGTTACGCGACGGATCGTGCGTCGCGGATTTTTTCGATGTCATGGATGGCAATGCGCAACACGTGGTCATTCGCAACGGTTGCGACCGGCTGACACATGTAGGGGCCGCCATGCGCTCCGGCACGATCACCGTCGAAGGCGACTGCGGTGCGTACGCGGGCCTGGGCCTGAACGGCGGACGCCTGAACGTTGCCGGCAACGCCGGCGACTTCGCCGGCAGCGGGATGAAAGCGGGAATGATCCGGATCAGCGGCAATGCCGGCGACTTCGCTGGCGGCGCTCTTGCGGGCGACAGGCAAGGCATGCGCGGGGGAATACTTGCGATCCAGGGTGATGTCGGCGACCGCGCCGGAGAACGCATGCGGCGCGGGCTATTGCTGGTCGGTGGCAACGCCGGCGCCTATTGCGCCGCCAACATGCTGGCCGGAACGATCTTCGTCGCAGGCAAGGTGGGAATGATGCCGGGCTTCTCGCTCAAGCGCGGCACGCTGCTGCTGGCCTGCGTGCCGGAGAATCTTCCGGTTACTTTCCAGGACAGCGGCGAACATGCTCTGCTGTTCCTGACGCTTCTGGAGAAACAACTCGAGCGGGATCACCAGGCTTTTGCGCGCTTCCTGCCCTTCGGTAGAAAAGTACGGCGTTACTGCGGCGACCTTGCCTGGGGCGGTACCGGGGAAATCCTGATTTTCTGCTGAAGCGGCAATCGACCCGCGATTCAGCGGCTGTCGAGATCCGAGATGCGTTCCTCGTAGGCCTTGAGCATGCACTCGACCTCGTTGCAGACATCGCGCGCATCGCGAATCCAGGTGCGCTGGTCTTCCATCAGTATTTTCGGATCCGCGCCGCGGCGGATCGCCGCGCGAAATGCCAGCGCCAGGCGGTCATCCGCCCGGGCAAGCCGCGGGTTCGAGCACAATAATTTTTCAGTATTGGTTTTCGCGCGGCTGCAATCCAGCGCCGCAAGGAGCGGCGCAGGCACCGCCAGCGCCACGGCCAAGGCGAGGATAGCCAGCCTGTTCATGCGCGCAGTCTTCCGCCTTCGAGCACGGGCACCGTATCGAATACGCTCAGGCGCGCCGCGAAATGAACTTCGTTGGTGAGATTGCGCTCGATCATCAGGCGCCCGACGCGCGCACGCAGCAGGCAATCGTCCGCGTCCTCGCTGCGGAACAGGCTGCGCGCCGCCAGCGCGGCATCGGAAAAGTCGCTGTTCTCGTCCAGCGCGCGCGACAGCAGGTCGACGAAATAGCCGGCGCCATACAGGTCTTCGAGATTAACCATGCCCATCGAGCCCGAGCAGACGATCAGGATGGTCTTGCCCGGATGCTTGTCCAGAACATGATTGACCACCGCTTCGCCATTGAGCAATGCCCCCGCGTAAACATGATCCGCTCGCGACGACTGCCGTAGCGCGACCGTCCCGTTGGTCGTCGAATAGATGAGCTTGCGGCCGGCGATCTTCTCTTCGAGCAGGGCCAGTGGCGTCGGCGACGCGAACCCCGGCAGGGTTTCCGCATAGAGTTCGCCGGCGAGGACATAGTCGCCCGCCGGATGCTTCTGCGCTTCCGCCTTCGCCCCGGCTTCGTCCAGCGTCGGAATGACTTCGGTCGCGCCGTTGGCGAGCGCCGTGATGATGGTCGATGTGGCGAAAAGCACATCGAGCACGATCGCGACCTTGCCTTCCAGTTTCTCGTGGTCGAGTTCTTCCTTGCGGTACAGAACGTGCACCTTGTGCTTGAACAGCATGTTCACGTCGCTGGACTTCCCGGGTTGCGGCGGCGGAACATTCCATAACCTTGCATGGACATCACCATCTCTCCGTTCTGATTGAATACTTCCCACAAGTTGTTGACGATGCCGATGTCCGGCTTGCTCTTCGATGCCCGCGTTTCCAGTGTCGTGCGTTGCGCGCGGATCGTATCGCCCGGCCGCACGGGTTTCAGCCATTTAAGATTGTCGATGCCGGGTGAACCGACGCTCGCCGACTGCAGCATGTAGGTGTCGCACATCATGCGCATGACCATGGCGCAGGTATGCCAGCCGCTGGCGATCAGGCCGCCGTACATCGATTGTTTCGCGGCGGCTTCGTCGATATGGAATGGCTGCGGATCGTATTGCTTCGCAAAGGCGATGATTTCGTCCTTGTCGACGCGTTTGCCGCCGATCTGCTCTACTTCGCCGACCTTGAAATCTTCCCAGTACCTCATGCCGCGGCCTTCGCCCTTGGCTGTTCACTGTTCACTATTCACCAATCACGGTTTTTTATCGTACTTGTACCAGCCACGGCCGGCCTTCTTGCCGTTGTAGCCGGCCTGCACCATGCTCTTCAGCAGGGGCCGCGGCAGGAAGCGCGGGCCGTAGGCGTCGTGCAGGATTTCCTGGACCTGCAGGGAAAGATTGTTGGTCACTGCATCGGACAGTTCGAACGGGCCGATCGGGTGGCCGAGTCCGAGCTTGCAGGCGAGATCGACTTCCTCGGGCGTCGCCACCCCTTCTTCCACCAGGCGAACCGCTTCGATCATGAACGCGTGCAGGATGCGGTTGACCGCGAATCCGACGACATCCTTGACGCGGATCGGCGTCTTCCCGGCTTCCTTGCAGGCCGCGATGACCTTGTCGACGCTTTCCGGTGCGGTATCCAGTGCGGGGATGACTTCGACCAGCTTCATGCGGGAGACCGGCGAAAAGAAATGCGTGCCGAGGAACAGAGCGCGGCGTTCCGCCTTGACGTACGAGGACAGCGCGGTGATGGAAATCGTCGAGGTATTGCTCGCAAGGATGCAGGCGCGTTTGCAGATCGAATCGAGCTTCCTGAAGACTTCGGCTTTCACCGGCTCGGATTCGAACACCGCTTCGATCACCAGATCGCGGTCCGCGTAGGACTCCAGGTCGGTGGTGGTGCGCAATCGTCCAAGCGCCCACTGCACCTCGTCGGCCTTGTAGAAGCCGCGCGCGACCCCCTTTTCCAAAATCTTCGCCAGATTGTCCTTGGCGCGCTTCAATCCTTCCCCGGTCGTGTCGTTCAGCAAAACATCCTTGCCCGCCAGCGCGAATACCAGCGCGATTTCCGAACCCATCAACCCCGCACCCACCACACCGACTTTCTGAATCATTTGTTCTGCCTTCTGTTTGCCGATTACCGGTCACCAATTACTAATCACCGATCACCAATCACCAGTTATGGTCGAAGACCGGTATCCCCTTGCGGAGCACCGACTTTTAGATCTTGACCCACGACTTGCGCGGCGGCTTCATCTGAACCTCCGC
>JANXPQ010000288.1 GCA_025357235.1 Betaproteobacteria bacterium | reverse complement strand
GGAAGTGTGGTCGTCACGCGCGTAGTGTATCTACACTGGAGGCGCATCGGGCGCGGCGTCGGCAACGATGTCTCAATGCTGAACAACCTCCGGCATCGCCGATGGTTGTTCAGCATTGACCTGGATCAATATAGTATCGTGGTATCCAATTTGCGCCTCCGGAGTCATCCGGCAAAAAGGGGAATCCATGAAACCGTTTTGCGCGTTGATGTGGACGGCTGCACTGGCGGTCGCTTCTTGCCTGGCCACCGCCGAGGAATCGACGGGCGACACCGACCAGGTGCGAAGGGCCGCCCATGTTTGTGCCGCCTGCCACGGCGAGGGCGGCAACAGCACCGTAGCGATGTTCCCCAAACTCGCCGGGCAACAGGCGGCTTACACGATTGCGCAACTGAGCGCATTTCGATCGGAGAAGCGCGCCGAGCAGGACGCGCAGGCCTACATGTGGGGCATCTCCGCCCTCCTGGACGATGCGGCGATCCAGGGACTGGCCGAATATTTTGCGTCGCAGGCGCCGACGCCGGGTAAGACCGGTGACGCGAAGCTGATCCGGAAGGGCAAGCACATTTACCAGGAGGGCATCCCGTCCAAAGGCGTGCAGGCGTGCAGCAGTTGTCACGGCGACGATGCTGAAGGCGCTTCGGTCTTTCCCCGCCTGGCCGGGCAGCACGCGGCATATGTATTCAAACAGCAGAAAATATTCGGAACACGCTTGCGCCCGCATGGAATCGTCATGGCGGGAGTGACCAAGAACATGACCCAGGGCGAGATGCGCGCAGTGGCTGAGTACGTACAGTCGAAATAGCGGGCAGACGGCGCCGGATGAGATTGGGACGGTGGATGCCAAGGCGCCTGACCCCAAAACCTCGAACCGATTCAGCTTCCCTCAGACCCGGAGTCAAGAGGAAAGGTGCCAGCCTTGGTATAGTGAATGAATAATTCAATATGCCATACCCGACCCGGATTTCGCCCCGGATGAAAGACGCTACGATGCCTTCGGCTATTAATATCAATACTGGTGCACAACTTGTGGAGTTCGAGGATGGCTCGATCCACCTGTCTTACGAAGGCGTCAATTACGCCAGGGATCAATTCGTGCCATTCCACATTTTCGGCGTGAACAGCAGTCCGGCCAGGCATACCACCGCAGCGCAATTTGTCACCGGTTCCATGCTCGCAAAATTCGGCGACGATCATGGGAAATGGCCTGCGATGGCACTCAGGTTTCTCCTTTCGAAAGACACCCGCTGAATCAAACGAAGTGAGCTACCAAGCCGCGTCGGCTCGGGAGAACGGTGTCAGGCTGACCCCAACGTTCCTCCCAACGTTACTTGGGGAATAACAGGAATATGAACTACTCGATGAACCGCCCGCAGGAATCTAGCGTGCTTCCAGGTACGCCGGATCGGTGTCCCACAGTGCCCGCGCACCGAAGCGCGCGAGCAGGGGCTTGCAGTTGGGGCCTGCGAGTGCCGCGACCTTCGTGAGCGCATCGGCGATCACGCAGCTTGGCGCCGCGACCATCACCGCCCCGTTTCCATTCCAGGGCCGGTGCGTGCGCGGATCGAAGATGCTGCCAAGCGGCTGCGCGAGGCGCCCGGCGTGGATGGCATGCGGGGCGGAAGTAGCGACTGCGCCGCAGCGCAATTCCGCCACCTGAACCAGTCCGTCACGGCGGCGCAGATGGATTGGCTGAGCATGAGGCCCGAAGCGGCGCAGGTCGCCGCCTGCATTCACCAGTGCCTGCGTGCAACCGCCCCTCCTCAATTCATGGATCGCCCGGTCGATTGCGAAACCCTTCGCGATGCCGCCCAGGTCGAGCAGCATCGGCCGCTCGAGGAAAACACCCCAGTCCGGCAGCAAGACGATATGCCGCCAGTTGCCGTACCGAAACGATGCATCCGGCGAACCAGGAAGCAGCCCCTCTCGCACCAGCAGGGGCGCAACGGTTATGTCGAACAATCCCGCGCTTGCTTCAGCGATGCGCAGTGCGCGTCGCAGCACGGCCCAGGTCCAGGGATGGACCGTCTGCGGCGTACGCGCTGCGTCGCGATTCATTCTCGAGAGTTCACTCTGCGGATCATGGAAACTCATCAGGCGCTCGACTAGTTCCACGGCCGCGAAAGCGGCGTCGATCGACCGTTGCACGGAATCCGCGGGACCGGAAGCGCGAACATGAACCAGCGTCCCCATCGCGGGACGCATGCGCGATGATTCAGCGCAGGACGGACTGGTGGAGGAAGAGAAGTCGTCGAATGCCATCGGTCAAGTGGCGAGCCGACAGGGTTGCGCCGGTGATGTTGTCGATATCGCTGTCGATCTGCAGCGGATTCTTGACCGTCTTGCCGACGAACTGGTCGCGCCAATTCGGATAGCGCACCTGGGAGCCGTAGGCTTCGAGGTACTCGATGATCTGGACCTGGCGTATGCTGCCATCGGCGTTGACTCCCAGCGCGTAAGTGATCAGTTCGTGCTTGCCGATCACCTGGTCGACGAAGAACCATCCCACCATCTTGCCCTTGGACATGGCCTGCCAGACCTGCTGCTGCGCGGTCCGCCCCGCCACCCCTGAGAGCTTGTCGATCTCCTGCATCTGCGCCGGCGTGAGTTGCACCGGCTTGACTACGTACTCGTCGGCAAACGGAAATATCAACGCCCTCGCCTGGTCGACGTTCATGTATTTCGCGGCAATGCATTGCGGGGCAACCGCGTAAATCGCCACCGGCACCAGCCAGCGAATATCCAGACTCATGCGTGGTTGCGCATCGGTTCGGGCGGCGTTGCATCGATCCGGGCGCGCGCCCGTCCCGACACGATGTGCCAGACCAGCAGCGCCGGCACGGCGAGGCCCAGGATCCAGTGCCCCGCGCTGATGAACGGCCGGGTGTTTTCGTCGCCCGAGTAATAAAGCAAATAACCGGTAACCGTCAGAAGCAGCATGACGCTGACCAGTCCGATGCCCAGCACAACGTTGCGGCGGATGGACCACGCGCGCCTGACGTGCACCGGCAGCAGTGATCCGTAGACGATCAGCCCCGCCATTGCCGCTGCGCCATGCAGCCGCAGCATCCAGGGCTCCAGCGGATGGACCTGCGGGCCATATTCACCGGACGCGGCAAGAAAATAATGCAGCACCAGCCAGATGATCCCGCTCACGACGAGCGCGGCCGTGGTGCCGTAAACAGCGCCCTGGTGCCAGGGGCCGAGGCGGATGGAATCCGCGCGCCGTGCAGCGGGAGCGTTTGTCACCATCACGCAGCCCCGGCCGGCATCGGGCCGCCAGTCGCGGGGCGATTCTCGGACATTCTTTTTTCTCGTGATAACTGGGAGCGGATGAACCATGCGATCCGGATCAAGCGGGACCGCGCCAAAACACGGAGAGTATCGCACAACCTTCCGGACAGAGTGACCAGCGCCGCCGTGGCACCGAGGGGTGAAAACGCCCCGCCGCTAGCGGCGGCTGAACTCGCGCGCTTACCGTCTGCTACGCGCGATACAGCTCACCCCGCTTAGCGCCACGAATGCCGCGGCACGTAACCAAGCAGCCGCTGCGCCTTTGCGTTCGATTGGAGGGTATCGAACTCGCCGAGTGTCGCCGCGAGCGGCACTGACGGAAAACACTCCGCCATCAGCTCGCGGTTCGGGCGCGCCATCACCGTGTCGGCGGCCGCGATGATGCAATGCTCGGCACCACTCAGCGGCGCCTCCAGCGCCAGCCGGCACGCCTGCGCTACGTCGCGCGTGTCGACGTAGCTCCACAGGTTCCATTTGCGTAGGTTCGCGTCTGCCTGCCAGCCCGCGAACATTGCATATTCTTTGGGCTGGATGACATTGGAGAGGCGCAGCCCCACGAAGGACGTTCCGGGGTTCCAGCGGTTCATCTGGCGCGCCATCTCTTCGCACAGTCCCTTCGCCAGCGCGTAGCTGTTCTCGGGTAGCAGCGGATGCTCTTCGGTGATCGGCGCAAAGGAGGGCACCACGCGGGTGAACGGCAGGCCGAACGTCGTTTCGCTGGAGGCCCACACGACGCGCTCGAGCCCCAGCAGCGTCGCCGCGCTGAACACGTTGTACGTCGTCATCATGTTGTGCTGGAACGTGGTCGCGTCGGGTGCCAGTCCAGGCGCCGAAATGGCCGCGAGATGGATGACCGCGTCGGCCAGCTCGAACGGGCGCCTGCGCTCGACCGTGCCGGTTGCGCGCCGCAGGGCATCGATGGCCTGGCCCAAATCCGACAAGTCGGCCTTGAGGCAATGGCACAACGGGTCCGGCGCGCTTTGCGTGTCGATGTTGATGACGCTGTAGCCGTGCTCGACCAGGTCACGCACGACGGCCCGGCCCGCCTTGCCGCTTCCGCCAGTAACGGCGATTCTTTTCACCATTGCGATATCCTTTTCCCTCTATTTCTGTCCCGCAATCGAGTGAAATCACGCCAGTTGCTTGAGTCGACATGTTAACCCAACAGTTACTTCGAGCCGGATTAGACTCGACGCGATGTATCGCTACAAGCGATCTTTTGTCATGGGTCGCATGCGTATGAGGAATGACAGGGCCTTTGAATAAATGGGTGCAGAATCGATTCATTCCGATCGGTCAGACGCGTGGACCTCTCGCTGGCCGAGCAGCGCGTGCCGATGAATCAGTGAGTTGCTCAGCGCAAGCGTCCCGAACATACCCGCGCAGCCAGCGGTGCGCTGGATCGGCATCCAGCCGCGGATGCCAGAGCAATGAAACCGTGATCTGCGGCGTGGTGAACGGAAGGGAAAAACTGTGCATTCCGGTGCGCAGGATTCCGGTGTGTCGTTCGGGAACACTGGCGATCAGGTCGGTGGCCCGCGCCAGGGACAGCGCGGTCGAAAGGCCGCCGACGATCGTGACGATGTCCCGTTCCAGCCCGAGCGGTTGCAAGGCTTCATCGATCGGCCCCTTGTCCAGCCCGCGCCGCGAGACGCCGATGTGCCTGCCGGCCGCGTAGCGCGCGAGGGTGATCCTGCCCCGGCTGAGCGGGTGCCCTTTTCGCACGACGCCGATGAAACGGTCGCGGAACAATGCCTGCGCACGCACTTCCGGACTTGTGGTCTTGCCGACAACGCCGGTTTCCAGATCGACGGTCCCGTCGCGCAGCGGCGTGCTGTCCTTGTCGGGCTTCTGCACGAAGCGCAACCGCACGCCGGGCGCTTCCTTGCCGACGCGGGCAATCAGGTCCGGCCCGAAGTTCTCCACAAAACCTTCGCTGGTGCGCAGGGTGAACGTCCGGACTAGTTGCTTGAGGTTGAACTTTTCTGCCGGGCGCAGAACCGCCGTTGCTTCCTGCACGAGCGGACCGACCCGCTCGCGCAGTTCAAGCGCCCGGGGGGTGGGAACGAGGCCGCGTCCGGCCCTGACCAGCAACGGATCGCCCGTCGTCTCGCGCAGCCGCGCCAGCGACCGGCTCATCGCCGACGGGCTAAGCCGCAACCGCCGGGCCGCGCGCGCAACGCTGCCTTCCGCGAGCAGCACATCGAGAGTGACAAGCAAATTGAGATCGGGTGTCGACATGCATCGACCATAGCACGGCTGGACCATGATATGGCGCCAAACGCACGTATAAAGTGCAAATTGTGCGTCTTCCGCCATGTCAGGCAAGGGACTACATTCCTAACAGCCCCACTTTGGGAGTCGCTGGGAAACGGAGATCATGGTGAAAGCAATCATTGCAGGACGAGATCAGGCAGTAGCTGGAAGCGCGCAACGGGCACCTTCGGTTCGATGGGCGCTCGCCAGCCTTTCGCTATCCATGTTGCTGTCCTCGCTCGGCACCAGCATCGCCAATGTCGGCCTGCCGACATTGGCACAGGCGTTCAACGCCTCCTTCCAGGAAGTCCAGTGGGTCGTTCTCGCGTATCTGCTCGCCATCACCACCCTGATCGTCAGCGTCGGGCGGCTCGGTGACATCACCGGCCGCCGACGGCTGCTGCTGGCCGGAATCTTCCTGTTCACGGTGGCTTCGGTCCTGTGCGGCGTCGCGCCCACGCTCTGGCTGCTGATTGCCGCGCGGGCGGCGCAGGGCCTCGGAGCGGCCATCATGATGGCCCTCACCATGGCGTTTGTCGGCGAGACGGTTCCGAAAGCAAAGACCGGTAGCGCCATGGGACTACTCGGAACAATGTCCGCGATAGGCACCGCTCTCGGTCCATCGCTCGGCGGCATTCTGATCGCCGGACCCGGATGGCGGGCGATCTTCCTTGTCAACGTACCGCTGGGCATCCTGACTTTGCTTCTCGCCCATCGCCACCTGCCCGTTGACGCCCAAGGGCCGAAGGCCGATCGGGCCGGCTTCGACAATTTGGGTACGCTGCTGCTTGGCTCTTCGCTCGCGGCTTATGCACTCGCAATGACGATCGGGCGCGGCAGTTTCGGATCGCTCAACATTGCCCTGCTGTTGGCTGCTGCCTTCGGGGTCGGTCTCTTTGTGCTCGCCGAGGCGAGAGCAGCATCACCTTTGATCCGACTGGCGATGTTCCGCGATCCAGGCTTAAGTGCAAGCCTCGCCATGAGCGCGCTCGTCTCGACGGTGATGATGGCGACGCTGGTGGTCGGGCCGTTCTATCTCTCTCGTGCGCTCGGGCTCGGCGCGGCTCTTGTTGGGCTCGCCTTGTCGGTCGGTCCGCTGGTCGTCGCGCTGACCGGTGTGCCAGCCGGTCGCATTGCGGACCGTTTTGGCGCACAACGCATGACCATCGTTGGGCTCATCGGAATTGCGGCCGGTTCCTTCGTTCTATCCATGCTGCCGACGACGCTCGGCATCCCCGGCTACATCGCCCCCATCGTAGTCATCACCGTCGGCTATGCGCTGTTCCAGACGGCCAACAACACCGCCGTCATGACGAATATCCGTCCGGACCAGCGGGGCGTCATTTCCGGCATGCTCAACCTATCGCGCAATCTCGGGCTCATCACCGGTGCATCCGTTATGGGCGCTGTGTTCGCGCTCGCATCGTCGACGATCGACATCACAACGGCGCGTCCCGAGGCTGTTGCCACCGGTATGCGGATCACGTTCGCAGTCGCGGCGATTCTGATCGTCGTCGCGCTCGCCATGGCGGCTGGAAGCCGTGCTCTCGCAACATGCAATTCGCTCCCTGGAAACGTGTCATGACGAGAGCCCGGCACCGCAGTCCCAACGCAAATCGGAAGCTATCGACGAGAAGCCGATGCATGCCGGCACGTCCTCGGGCGGGAGACGATAATTAAAAGGAATGGGTTCTGACGCTCATGGCACTACCTTAAGCATAGGCCCCACGCGCACGGATGATCCTGGCGCGCGCAATCTGTCGAGGAACGGTCAGCAGTGCATGGGGTTTCGGTCTTCGTTTTATCGCGTGTGGCTCGATGCGTCCGGGTCGAATCGGCAACTTCATCGTACTGATTGCGCCAAGCAGGTGCGCGCACATGACATCGACAGACTTCCTTCCGGCCCAGCGCAGCTGTTGTTGAAACGCCAATAGCAGCTGAAGCGCTCCCTTGAAGCTCAGGGTTCGCGCGATCACATCCGCGCCCGCCGCAGCGCGTGCCATGAGACCGCGCACCAGGTTGTAGGCCAACAGGTGAACGGCAATCTCCTTGTCGATCATGCTTGGTGACTTCGCGCGCAGGATGTCCATGCCCATCACCGCCTTCATTGAGCGCAAATCGACTTCCACCTGCCAGCGCTGGCGATAGAGCGTATCCAGATCGAGCGGGGCAACGCTGCGCGCATCGGTGAGCGTCGTAACCAGGATGCGACCCGCCACCTCGGTTTGACGCAAGCTCAGCTGCTGCGGCATGCGTGCATAAGTCGCAGCATCCATCCACTGGGGTCGTTGCGGTCGAATCCATGTCACGAGCCGGTCACGCTGCCCCAGACGTTGGCCCTGGCGCAAGTCGGTGCCGCGGCGTTGATGCTGCCGGGTGAGCAGATCCACACCGTGCTCGGAGAGCATCGCCACCGTGAAGTAGGTGCAGTGGAAACGATCTACGAGGATGATGTCGCCCGCACTCAGATGGGGCATCAGCGTGCGAAACAGCGCCTGCTCGCCGCTGCCTTTGCCGCGACAGGGTCCGGTTGCCCAGCGCAGCACGGCCCCGGTCGATAGCGAGATGAGGGCCACCAGCATCGCCAGCGGGAAGCCCAGACCGGGTTGCTGTTCGCCGCTTTGCGGATACACCGCTTGATTGGCTTCCGTGTCGGGCATGGAAACGGTGGTGCCGTCGAGCAGCTTGACCGAGCGCCCCCGCCATTTCCAGTTCTGGTAGCTCATCTGTTCGAGCCTTTCGCCCACCGAGACGGCCAGGCACTCGATCAGCGACAGCGGCAGGCGGCTTCGGGCTTTGCAATAAGGGCTACTGCTCAAGCTGCATTGGGGTTCGCCTTGCGCGGTGCGCTCGGAAAGATGGCGGGCAACCGCATCCTGACATGCGCCATCGCAGGACAACGCCTGGCCGATGAACAGCCCCAGCGTGGTGAGCGGCGGATAGACTCGTTCCCGATAGGCACCCACTTCCTCGTCAACGATCGCGCACACGACATCGCTCGAGAGCAGTTCATCGAGCGCCCGCGTGGGCCCGTCGGCAAAACCTTGCTTGAACCGCGCTATCGCATGCTGCAGGCGTTTTTTTGCTATCTTCACACATGGCTGATCCTCCTTGTATTGACGGTGACTTCAGACACCACCATCTTAACAATGCGAGGCTCTCAGCCACCCCTGTTTCCTCGCACACCGAGCACCTTGCGGCTTAAGGTAGTGCCATGAGTGCCGGACCCGATATCCTTAACACTAGCATCCTGATCGTCGACGATCAGGAGATCAATGACAATGCCGGAGCTTACTTTGAAAAGTCTGACCGCTTCCAGTCGCCTTGACCAGTGCAGATTGTGTTCAGGGATTTTGTATTTCCAGAAAGGCCGGTCGGGTGGTGGGCGGACGATCGCTGTCCTTCCGATTGAATGAGGGGCTCGGGGCGTTTCAGGGCTTTCAGGTCACCGAAACAACCTCGACCCAGTGCCCAGATTCATCCCGTCCGGCGCGCCAGTACATCAAACGGTTAGGTGCGAAAGTACCTAGCCGTTTTTCATTTGCATGGGGACTTTATGGGGACTTTTCTCCTCACGAGCCTCCCGTGCAATCATTGCCAGGCTGCGATTCGTCCGACTGCGCTCATCCGTGATCCGGTTTAGCGCGTCCACCAGCTCGGCAACCTGCGCCACCGAGTAGTGCGCCGTCATCCCAGGGCGAACATGCCAGAGAATGTCGGCAATCGTCCCTTCCCGAACTTCAGCCTCGCGTAG
>JANXPQ010000277.1 GCA_025357235.1 Betaproteobacteria bacterium | reverse complement strand
AAAGGACGCAAAGGACGCGAGGGAAGGTCAATAAGCGAAAAAAGCATTCGACAGTAATCCTGGATTGATGGGCATATTTACAACGAGCCTATTTTTTCTCCCTCCTATGCTGTCCCATTCTCAGGCCTTGCTTCGCGTCCTTTGCGTCCCTTGCGGTGAAAGTTTTATTGAAACTCATGAAATGAACCGAAGACAGTCCAGCTTGATCGCAGCGGCCTGGCTCGTGACGGCTTCCATCGCCGCGCAGGCCGAAGTCGAAACGCCCGACACTGCGAAGGCGATCGAATTGAGCCAGCGTGTTATCGGCACCCGCGTAGCGGACTACGCGTTCACCGACAGCCGCGGCCAGGCGCGTCGGCTGGGCGACTATCGCGGCAAGCCGCTGCTCGTCAATTTCGTCTATACCGGGTGCAGCCAGGTGTGCCCGATCACGGTGCGCTTTCTCGACAAGGCGATCTGCGAGGCGCGCCGCGCGCTGGGGCGCGACAGCTTTGCGATCGCCACCATCGGCTTCAACCAGCCGTTCGATACGCCGCAGGCCCTGCGCACGTTCGCTGCGCAACACGCAATTTCAGATTCGAAATGGGATTTTCTCAGTCCGGCCCCCGGCACGGTCGAAGCGCTCACGCGCGAGTTCGGCTTCACCTGGTATGCCACTCCCAAGGGTTTCGACCACGTTACCCAGGTCACGGTGCTGGATGCCGAGGGACGCATCTATCGCCAGATCTACGGCGACCGGTTCGATGTTCCGATGCTCATCGGGCCGCTGAAGCAACTCATCACCGGCACGCCTGCGCCTGCGGGCGACTGGCGCGCGCTGGTGGAGAAAGTGCGTCTGTTCTGTACGGTGTACGACCGTTCCAGCGGGCGCTACCGGCTCAATTACTCGCTCTTTGTCGAGATCTTCACGGGACTCACCGTGATTGGCGCCGTTGTTTTCAGCTTGCTCGGGGAATGGCGCAAGCAGAGAAAAGCGTGAACAGTGAACGGCAATCAGTGAACCGAAAACCGCGCAAGGGAGGAAGAAAACAGGCTGGTCACCTGCTTTTGCTGTTCACTGTTTACTATTCACCGATCACCTCTCGTCCCTTGATTCGCATCAATTCGCATTTTCTGATGGCCCGCTAGCATGCAGGCATGGGTTGGCGTGGCCGCGCATTGCAGGAGCCCGACCATGCCAGCAGTTTGAAAGTCATCCATGAACAATCATTCCCGCACACGAAGCCGCAGCATTCGCAGAAAGGCTGCGAAGTGATCCGTCGCCTGCAGTCGGCCGGCCAGTCGGTTCTTCTGCGAATCGAGAACGGCTTCAACCTGTTCTTCGGCCAGGCGCTCAATCCGCTTTACCATCTCGGCGCAATCACCTTCTTCCTGTTCTGGGTGGCGCTGGCAAGCGGAATCTACCTTTACGTCTTCTTCGACACCGGCGTGAACGAGGCCTACGAATCCGTCGAGGCGCTCACGCACGGGCAGTGGTATCTCGGTGGCATCATTCGCAGCCTGCACCGGTACGCGGCCGACGGCATGGTCATCACCATGCTGGTGCACATGGCCCGCTACTTCGTGCTCAACCGTTACCGCAGTTTCCGCTGGTTCTCGTGGGTGACCGGGGTGTTCCTGCTCTGGCTCACCTACGCCTCGGGCATCAACGGCTACATGCTGCCATGGGACCGGCTGTCGCAGTTCGTCGCCACCACTACCGCCGAGTGGCTCGACTGGTTCCCGGTGTTCGCCGGGTCGCTCGCACGCAACTTCGCCTTCGAGGGCAGTGTCAACGACCGGCTGTTCTCGCTGCTGTCGTTCCTGCACATCGGCATCCCGCTCGGCCTGCTGATTGTGATGTGGGTGCATACCCAGCGCGTGCCGCGTGCCAGGACCAGTCCGCCGCGCGAGATCGCGCTGATGCTCGGCGCCACGCTGCTGGTGCTCGCCGCGCTCAAGCCCGCTGTGAGCCAGGGCAAGGCCGACCTCGCCGTGGCGGTTGCGCAAGTCGGGCTCGACTGGTTCTATTTGCCGCTCTACCCGCTGATCTACAACTGGTCGGCCGGAGTGCTATGGGCGCTCGCGTTCGGCGCCACGCTGCTGCTGTTGCTGGTGCCCTGGATGCCGCCGCAGCGCCGGCGCGGGTCGTTGCGCGAATTCCAGATTTCGTTTCGTCCCGGCAACCTGTCGGCGGTGGCGCGGGCCGGCGAGACCCTGCTGGAAGCCGGACTGCGTCGGGGGATCGCACTTCCCTACGACTGCCGCAATGGGGGCTGCGGCGTGTGCAAGGCCACGCTTGTGCACGGCAGTGTGGACTACGGTGTTTACCAGAAATCGGCGCTGTCGGACGCGGAGCGGCGCTCGGGCAAGCTGTTGCTGTGCTGTGCCTGCGCGCAATCCAATCTGGACGTGGAGTTGGAGGAGGAACGCGAATGGCAGGCCAGCGTCGGACATATGAGTCGGCTCGCGCCGGACGTGATGCTGCTGCAACTGAAGCTGCACGGATCGACGCCGCTGGAGTTTCGCGCCGGACAGTACATCAACATCGTACTCGACGGCGGCGAGACGCGCAGCTTTTCGTTTGCCACTGCACCGGGGAAGAGCGAGCTCATCGAGCTGCACGTACGACTGATCCCCGGCGGACGTTTCACTACCCACGTGTTCACGCAGATGAAGGAAGGCGACCGGCTGCGCTTTCGCGGGCCGTTCGGCGCGTTTGCCGTGCAGGAGGAAAGCCACCGCCCGATCATCTTTGTCGCCGGCGCCACCGGTTTCGCGCCGGTCAAGAGCATGCTCGAGCAGGCGTTCGAACGCGACGTGCGGCGGCCGATGGTGCTCTACTGGGGGGTGCGCTCGCGCAAGGACCTTTACATGGCCGAGTTGCCCGAGCGCTGGGAGCGCGAACATCCGAATTTCAGTTTCGTGCCGGTGCTTTCCGACCCGAAGCCGGAAGACCACTGGACCGGGCGGACCGGCCTCGTGCACCAGGCGATCATCGAAGATTTCCCGACGTTGCAGGGTTACGAGCTCTACGCCTGCGGCTCGTTGCAGATGGTCCGGAGCGCGCACCCGGAGTTCATTGCTCACGGACTGGCTGAAGAGGCGTGCTTCTCCGACGCCTTCACCTATTCACCCCGGGTCGTGCCCGAATAACGGAGGTTGCCGATGAACACCACTGCAAGATACCTCGGCCAGGCAGCGCTTTACGGGGCGTTCGCGTTGGCGATCGGCTATTTCTCGACTTCGCCGGCCTACACGCACCTCGCCCCATACCAGGCCCTGCTGAAGCTATCCTTCAGCCACGGCGCGCAGCGCGTCGGCGAGTGCCGCGAGCGCAGCGACGCAGAGTTGGCGAAACTGCCGCCGAACATGCGCATCCGCAAGGACTGCCCGCGCGAGCGCGCGCCGGTGATCGTCGAGCTGGAGTTGGACGGCGTCCCCTTGTACCGGGAATCGCTGGCGCCTTCGGGGCTGTCTCGCGACGGCTCGGCATCGGTGTACCGCCGCTTCGTCGTGCCCGCCGGCACGCACCGCCTGGCGGCGCGTCTCTCGGACAACGCCAAAGGCGAATTCAACTATCGCGGCGAGAAAACCCTGACGCTGGCGCCGGCGCAGATCGTGGTGGTGGAGTTCCATGCCGCCAGCGGTTTCCAGTTCGTCCACCGGGGGCAGACGGAGCCTTGATGCCGGTCAAATCGGAATCGGGGCACAACGGCTACGATGCGTACAAACCGCAACCTTCACCTTGAACATGGATTCGAGCATCCGGATGCAGGCGCTCGGCGCCTATCGCGCAGTCGAAGCCGTGTTCGATCGTGCCTTCGGCGCCCGCGACAATCCGTTGCGCCACCTCGGCGCGCTCGGTTTCTATTTCTTCTGGGTGATGGCGCTGACCGGTGTCTATCTTTACGCCTTCTACGACACCGGCGTGACCGAAGCCTACAACTCGGTCGAACGGCTGACGCACGATCAATGGTATCTCGGGGGAGTGATGCGCAGCCTGCATCGCTACGCCGCGGATGCGTTTGTCCTGGTTATGCTGCTGCATCTGGCGAAGGAAACCGTCAATGC
>JANXPQ010000247.1 GCA_025357235.1 Betaproteobacteria bacterium | reverse complement strand
GTTCTTGAACATGCGGGCATGAAGAAAATACTGGTTGATCGCCTAATAGGGAAGATCTGAAGCTAGCCGGTGAAGCGGGCGCAGGCCAACTCATCGTTATTGCTCTTCTGCCCAACACTTCGCTCGCCAGGCAAGGGCACGCATGCCAAAAAAAGCCCCCGAATCCGGGGGCATCTTCAAAACAACCTTCGGCGCTATTTTCCAGGCAACATGCGCTGAAAGATCCTATCGCGATCAATCAGCAGATGTTTGAAAGCGGCAAGTATGTGAATTACCACCAAAGCAATCAAAAGCGTCGCGATGACGCCGTGAACGCCTTGCAGCAAGTCATACACAATTTTGTTCTCCGACCCCATTGGGGGAATCTTGAAGAGCCCAAAATAATTCACGCCGTACTTCGTAAACTGAGTGGCAGAAAATCCGGACAGCGGCATCACGATAATGCACATGTACAGTATCGCGTGACTGATCTTCGACGCTTGAATTTCCCAGCCAGGCATCGACGACGGGAGTTCCGGTGGCGGATTTTTCGCTCGCCACCATAGCCTCGCTATTACCAATAGCGCAGTAGTGACACCGATTGACTTATGCAAGTTGAAATAGAAAGCACGATCGGGCGATCCCTTTGGAACACTCGTCATATACAAGCCCAGCCCGATCATCGTAAGAACGAGAATCGCCACAATCCAGTGGAATGCGATTGCTCCTGTCGTGTAGCACGAAATACCGCTTCTGTTGATCTCCAAGACCCCTCCCCTTTATCGAGCTGGCTGACCGAAAATTATCGGGTCATATTACGCAACCGCTAACGGATCACAACCCCCCAAGGCCGCTTGCCGACCGGGATATCCTTAATCTTTGTATTCGTCGCCGTATCGATGACCGAAACAGAATCCGATCGACCGTTGGCCACGTAGAGTTTTCCGCCGTCCGGAGTAATGGCCATATTCCACGGCCGTTTGCCGACCGCGATGGTGGCCACAATCTTGTTGGTTGACGTATCGATCACCGAGACGGAGCCATCCTTGCCATTCGAAATGTACACCCGCGATCCATCCGGATGCACCATCACGCCATTGGAAAATTGGCCGCCAGGAATCACCGCTTTTACCTGTTGCTTCACGACATCAATCGCATATACGGTGCTGACAAACTCTGATGCCGCATAGGCCGTCTTGCCGTCGGGCGTAAAACCGATGCCGCGCGGGCGCTTACCGACTTCGATCTGATTGACCTGCTTCCTTTGCTCCACGTCGATTACATCGATCTGGTGAGCTTCCTCCGCGCTCGAGAAAACCCATTTCCCGTCCGGACTGAACACGGCATGTTCTGGATTCTCGCCGCGCACCTTGACCAGAAATTCCTTCTTGTCCGTTTCGGTATTGATGAATGCAATCGAATTGCTGACTTCGACAGCCGCCACGACCCACTTACCGTCCGGAGAAATGCCTACACCTTCAGGCGATTCACCAAGAAAGATGCTGCCGATCGGCTCCAGTTTTTCAAGATCGATGACGACAAGAGAGTTGTGTGGCTGATCGCTGACGTAGAGTTTTTTTCCATCCTTCGAGGCGGCCATGCCGCGCGGCTTGTCTCCTGCCTTGATTTCCTTTACGACCTGATCGGTGCTGGTATCGATCACGGATATGGTTCCGCTCTCCTCGTTCGGGACATAGGCAAATGGCGCGGCCAGCGCCGCAGAGGCCAGCGCGCTCAATGCGACGCTCGCGATCGTCAAATACAATTTCTTCATATTGTTCTCTCTCAGAGGGGAATTTCGGCCGACCAAGTCAGACAACCATCGTCGTCGGTTGGAACGAGCAGAACACGAAAAGTTCTACCCCTCCCACCAGACAGATTGATGATGCCGCACGAGATTTTTCGCGCGGCATGCTTCCGGGCTCAACGGACAACGGGGCAGTCGTCAGAACCGGTAACTCACCGACACGCCAACGGTGTAGCTTGTACCGGGCGCCGGTTCGTAATATTGCCCGGCTGACGCGTTGACGATGACCGACCCCACGTACATCTTGTCAAATATATTGTCGACGCGGGCAAATTCATTGAGCTTCCACCCGCCGAACTTCTGCTCGAAGCTGGCTCGCAGATTGACCAGGGTATAAGCATCGGCGGACTCGCTGTTCAAGTCATTTACGAATACCTTGTCGACCCAGCGGGCTTCAACGGCAGTCGCAAATCCGAGCGGACTGTAGGACCATCCCAACTCCCCGTACACGGAGTTTGCGGGTACTCCGGGAATCTTGTTGCCAGACGGAACATTGATATTCGGAGCGGCGCAAGTCGTGCTTGTGCCGCATGTAAGGAATGCGTTGTCGAATTTTGCATCGAGATAGGTATAGGACAGCAACCCGGTAAAGCCATTGCCAAATTTACTATCGATGGCCAGTTCGAAACCTTCGCGGCTGGTATTGTCCACATTCTGATAGACGGATCGCCCCGCATTGTTCAGCAGTACAACGATTTCGTTCTTGGTTTCCGTCTTGAAAACCGCCGCATTCACCCTGGTACTGGTTCCCAGATAGGCCTTGGCACCGATTTCGAAGTTGGTACTGTCGGCGGGCTTGAGCGCAAAGTTAAGCCCGGTGCTGGTTCCCAGGGTCGATTTGTACGCCAGTTCAGCAAACGTAGGCGTTTCGAATCCCTTGCCGGCGTTGGCATAGAGGTTGAATACCGGGTTGACCTTGAACACCACGCCTGCGACCGGCGTCGTCTTGCTGAAATCAATGCTGCCACTGTCGTCGCCATTCGTACCAGTGATAAAGTGATCTTCGCTCTTGAACTTGACGACGCTGTGGCGCACCCCGCCGCTCACGCTCCAGCGCTCCGTCAGATCCCACTGTGCCTGCATGAATTGATCGAAATCGAACACAGTGTCGTCTTCGTTACGCCCTAGCGCACCGATATTGCCGGCAACGTTCGTAAACCCTTTGCGGATCTCGTTCAAGTTGTCGTAGTTCACTCCCGCCGTGAACGTGAACGGCCTGCCCACCAATTCAGTCTGCCTGGTCCAGCGCAAGTCCATGCCTTCGAAGTCCCGGTTCAGATCGACGACCCCGCGTCCGGCAAACGGCAGTGCGAGAAACTGTTGAACCGTGCGCTTGCCCGTGTAGCCCAGAACCCGGATGGAATCCTCGGGCGAAATCCTGTGCTCGAGTATCGCGCCTTCCTGCGAATTTTCTATGGCTTTGCGCGTATCGAAAGCGACCGCGTTCGTTCCGGCTTGCTCCCGGTTCTGTTGCATCTGTGCCCGCGTCAAACCCAGTGGATCCTGGGTATCGGGCTGGTTCAGATAATTGGCGATCAGCGTAACCTTCGTGTCTTCATTGATGTCCAGTCGGATCTTGCTGTTGGCTGTATCCCGCGTTGCCGCACTGTGGTCGCGGAATCCATCGGTATCGAAGCGGGAAACGTCGAAAATGTAATTAACGGCACCCTGCTGTCCGCCGAGTTTCAGGCCGACGCGGCTGGAATCGAAGCTGCCCGCCCAGACAGAGCCCGTGATCGTAAAATCCTGCGGGCCATCCTCTGTAAAGACATTGATCACGCCGCCGGAAGAATTGCCATAGAGCGCGGAAAACGGCCCACGCATGACTTCAATCTGCCTCGCTGAACTCAAGTCGATGTTCGCTGCCTGCCCCTGCCCGTCCGGCATGGTCAGCGGAATGCCGTCCGCATAGAGTCGAACACCACGAATGCCGAAAGTCGAGCGGGCACCGAAGCCTCGAATCGAGATCTGCAGGTCCTGCGCGTAATTCTGACGCGTGTTGGCAACAATGCCGGGGGCGCGCATCAGGGTTTCCGAAAGGTTGACCTGGGATTGCCCTTGCTGGATCTGCTCCTTGTTGAAGGCATCGATCGAAACGGGCAAGTCAAAACTGGATTGCTCGATGCGGGTCGGAGTTACGACGATGGGCGCGAGCCGTACCGGATCGTCTTGCGCAGATGAAATACCCGAACTCAATAGAAATATGGCAATACAGGCCGGCTTCAGGGCCAGCTCGAATGAATTAGTGAAACTGCGGCGCATTATGCGGCCTCCCCTGAGGTTGTTCTGATTCGTTCTTGATTTTATCTTGTGTCGTGAGAATGCCGATAGGCGCGCTTAGAAATAAAAAAGGGCTGCTCGAAAGCAGCCCTTCTGGTTCGTACTGTGCTTTTTAGCGATTGAACACGTACATCGTGACTTCAAAGCCAAAGCGCATTTCGGTGTATTCGGGTTTCATCCACATGGTAAAGCTCCTTTGAGAGAGTTAATCCACTTTATCGGGCATCGAGGCCGTTCATCACGACCGTGAGACGTATTCTGGGTCAACCCCTCTGGCGTCCCCACAGGAAAACCCTTAAATCCGACTCATGATTTTCATTAGATTTCGTCAAGCTTCCAAAACACCCTATTTATTTCTAAATCAAGGCTCTATAAGACCGGCACGGATGGCGATGATGGCCAATTCGGCCGAATTTGAAGCGCCGAGCTTCTGCTTGATGTTGTAAAGATGGGTACCGATCGTACGTGGGCTAAGCGACATGACGTCCGCAATATCGGCGACCGACTGCCCCTTCGCCAGCGACAGGAAGACCTTGAATTCCTTTTCACTGAGCATATCGAGGGGATTGCGCTCGCCGTTGAGTTGATGCATGGCAAGCTGCTGCGCAATTTCCGGCTCCAAAAACGTCTTGCCCTGATGCACCTGCCGAATCGCCTGCATGAGGGCCTCCGCCGCGCTGCGCTTGGTGAGGTAACCGGCAGCACCAGCCTTCAGCACCCGGCGCGCATGCATGGCGTCTTCGTGCGCGGAAAGGACCAGGATGCGTGCCGCCGGATCGCGCGCCAGGATGCGATCGATCGCTTCGAGGCCGCCGATCCCGGGCATCGAGATATCCATGACCACTACGTCGGGTTTCACTTCCGGATATTTTCGACAGGCCTCTTCGCCACTTTCCGATTCGGCGATGACCCTGATGTCCGATGACCCTTCCAGAAGCAATCGAAAGCCCATGCGGACCACGGCGTGATCATCCACCAGCATCACACTGATATTCCCGATTGCCAATTTGCCCTCCACTCTGATTCCTTCCACTAAGCGGCCTCCGCGCCATGAGCGCGGGACGCCGGAATCTTTACGGGTATGACCACTGTTACCGTCACACCCGCTCCTAGACTGCTGTCGATCCGGAATTCGCCTTCGAGCGCCTGGACCCGTTCGCGCATTCCGATCAGACCGAAGCGAGTGGCTTCGCGTTCGGACTGCTGCACAAAACCTTTGCCGTTGTCGCGCACAGTCACCTTCACGACATCCCCGTGCTGAGCATGACTGCATCTTGATACGTCAATGTCCGAGTGCGTTGCGACGGCATGGCGGGCAACGTTGGTCAGGCATTCCTGGACAATGCGATATACCGTGATGTTGATGGTCTCGCCCATCCCTTCGAGCTCCCCTTCCAGACGCAGGTCGCACGCAATTTCCGGATGCCTCTTACGCCATGCCGAGACGGTATCCTTCAGCGTTTCGCTCAGTCCCAGATGATCGAGCGCGGTCGGCCGGAGCTGGCGGATGATACCGTGCACTACATCGTAGATGTGCGAAGCCACGGACACGATAGTCAGCGCATTGGCGTGAATATCCGGCGCACTCTCCTGCGTACGATTGGATATCGCGGTCCCGATGGTCTTGATCGCCGTCACGCATTGACCCAGCTCATCGTGCAATTCCCGCGCAATGCTGCGGCGTTCTTCCTCCAGACGGCTTTGTATTGCGTGCGTCAACTGGCGATTCTGCTCCAACTCGAGTTCGGCTTGTCGCACCAGTTTGTGCTCCGTGATATCGCGCATGCTGCAGATTTCGCCGATGACTTCATCGCTCCCGGGATCGACCAGCGGCGCCGCGGATAGCGCAACATCGACTACCCGTCCGTCCTTGGTCACGCGCTGGGTTTCAATCATCTCGATGAGGACACGTCGCTTGACGGTATCGAGATTTTCCTGAATTTCTCCATTCCGATCCGGAGTAGTCAGGAGGGTTGCGGATCGCCCGACAATGTCCTCCATCCGATAGCCGAACATTCGCTCGGCAGCGGGATTCCAGAAGGAAATCCGTCCCTCCAGGTCGTGAATGATGATCGCGTCGCTGGATTGCTTGGCCACAAGGGCAAGGCGTTTATTCTCGGCCAGACTCTCTTCCAGGGTCTGCGCCATGCGGTTGAAGACGTGGCCAATGGAATCGAATTCCGGCGATCCGAAGAGCGGCAGACGCGTTTCGAAACGGCCTTTTTCCATCAGCGACAATGCGCCCAGTATTTTACCGACGGGTCGCAACGAGCGCCCGAGCAGCCAGAATACGATGACGTTGACGAGTACGAAAAACCCGAGCATCAGCCAGAAAAATTGCTTGAGATCGTCCCACGCATCCAGCACCGAGCGTGATGGATCGGGCGTTATTACCACGCTTCCACTGATGAGGTTCAGCCGGAAATCGCTCAGTTGGGGCCTGACCAGCGCGGTGAACCATTGCGGCGCCCAGCGCCCCCGCTTGTATACCGGCGGAGGAGAGGTATAGAGAAGTTTTTCGTTTTCATCATAGAGGCGGATTTCGTTCGCCCTCACCCGGCCTACGCGTTGCAGGAAAGACAACAAAATCTGATTGTGGGGTGCGTCCTGAATATTGGGGCGCGTGTTCGCAATCACCGTTTCCAGCAGTTGCGCCGTAATCCGCGTGCCCGCCTCCATTTCCTCGCGGATCGAGCGTCGGGTTTCTTCGATCAACAGATTGCCGGTCGCAATGGTGAATGCCACGATCACAAGCGTGATGACCAGGTTGATCCGAAAGCGCAAACTCATGTTTCGCATCTGATCACAACCGGATGCGGACTTGCATGCGCCGGGTCGCTGCGCACAGTTCCGCCGCCATATCCGGCTGCAGCGCCGAGTGACCGCCGTTTGCGACCATGCATAGTTCGGCGCCTTTGATGCCCCGCGCCACTGAGAACGCAGTCAGGGGGGGGCAGACCATATCCATTCTTCCTTGCACGATAGTGACGGGCCGGTTTTCTATCCGCCATAGATTATCGAGCAATTCATTCGGGCGCAGGAAGAAGTCATTGGCCAGGAAGTGCAGCTGAATTTTTACACTCCCCAGCATCTCCTGCGCGCTCACCGCACCTGCAGACACAGTTACTTTTGCCACATCCGTGACCCTCGCCTCATAGTCGCACCAGCGTATCGCGGCGGCCATGGCAACCCCTTCTGCGGAATCATCGGTCAGGCGGCGATAATGTTCGACAAGAGGTTGGTCCGCATCACGGGCAAACTCCGCCCAGGCTTCAGGGATGAAATTACGGACGCCGGACAGATACCAGTCCGCTTCCGCACGACTGCCGAGAAATACGCCACGCAATATCATTCCGGCGACTCGATCCGCATGCAGCATCGCATAGGCGAGCACCAGCGTGCTGCCCCACGATCCGCCGAACAGTAACCAGCGCTCGACGCCCAGATGGCGACGCAGTGCATCCATGTCGGCAATAAGATGCGACGTCGTATTGTCGGCCAGCGAGCCAGGCGGCGCACTCTGGCCGCAACCACGCTGATCGAACATTATGATGCGATAGAAATCGGGGTCGAAGAATCTGCGATGTGCGGGACGCGACTTGCTGCCTGGGCCGCCATGCACAAAAAGCACCGGAAACCCGCCGGGATTTCCGCTTTCCTCGAAATAAATTCGATGACCGCTACCGACGTCGAGCAAGTCGTGGCGATAAGCCTCTAACGGCGGGTATAAACCGTCGGCAGCGGCCCGATTCTGGTCGGCGACCATGGTCAGGAATCGAGAGCGCTCAGGAGTCCAATCGGAACTTGATCGGAACGAGAACCGTATGGTCGCGCCCTCGCAGGCCTTCAGGTGGCAGCGGCAGCGGTGAAGCATTGCGAATCATCTTCTTGGCTGCCTCGTCCAGCACGTCGTACCCGCTTTTCTCCACCACCGAGATATCCGTCACTTTGCCCTCGGACGTCAGCCGCAACTGCACCACTGTCGTCCCTTCCCAGTGGCGCCGCTTCGCGATCGGTGGATATTCCTCATACTGCTTGATCCTGGCAGAGATGATCTGCTGGTACTGCTCGATAAGCGTGCGCTCCCGGCTCTCATCCGCGGCTTTGGGCTGCGGAGCAATCACTGGCGGGGGTTGCACCGTCGCCACCGGAGCGGGTGGTGGACGCGCGACGGTCGGAGCGGTAATGGACGGTTCGACGCGGGGCTGGACGACCGGCGGAGCCGATTCGCGCGGAACCGGGCTTACCTCCGGTCTGATCTCGGCCCGCGGCTCTATCCGCGGCTCGGGCCGAGGTTCGACTGTCGGCGTCGGGCGCGGTTCCGGCCGGGGCTCGACTCGTGCGACCGGCGGCGGCTCAGGTCGGGGCTCGATCTTGGGCTCGGGCCTGGTTTCCAGTTTGGGCTCGGCCTTGGGCTCCGGACGCAGCTCGGGCTTCGGCACGGCGAACTCCGGTTTGGGTTCAGCGCGCGGCGCAGCCCTGATAATGTCGGCGCGAGGGGCCGGGGGAGGTTCGGGCAGTGATTGTTTCACGACCGGTTCCGGAATCGGCACAGGTTGAGGCCTTTGTACCACAGGCTCCGGTTGCGGCTGTCGCACCACCGGTTCGGGCTTCGGCTCTATTTTCGGCTCGACAACTTTTGGCGTAGCGACCGGTTTTTCCTGAATACGGGGAAGCGGGGGCGCTTCCTGTGGCGTAATCTCCACCTCCAGGACACGAGGCGTCTCGATCGGAATGGAGCGGAAACCGGGTATAAAGGCGATCAAAGCAGCGTGAATCACCACCGACACCGCGAATGCCACCCTGAATGGGCGCTCGCGGTACCAGTCGGTCATTGACGAGGAAAAATGGAGTCCTCTGTCGAGAGTGGCGTCAGACATGCCCGAAGGGTAGTGCAATGCATCGAGATAAGTAAAGTTGGCCCGCCAAACTAATGAAAATCATGATGCCGATTTGGTGATTTTCGTAGGGGCCATCAGGCCGTACATTACGGAGAATGTCACTGACTCATTAGGCAAGGTTTACGTTGGCCTGTCCGGCAGCGCGCCGGGCCCGGTGATTCGGCAACTTCGGGGAACATCCCGCTGATTCTACAACCTAAACTTATGGAGAATAATTATGTGGAGCAAGCCTGAGTACACCGAAATGCGTTTCGGCTTCGAAGTCACGATGTACATCGCCAACCGCTAATTCAACAGCGTTGGGCTTGGACAAAGGCCCCATCATGGGGCTTTTGTCTTTCTTGCATGACCTTTCAGCGAATCGACGGCAATGAGAATAAGAGTATTGGGTGCATCGGCTGGCGGAGGATTCCCGCAGTGGAATTGCAATTGCCGCAACTGCGACGGCGTGCGCAAGGGCACTCTGCGTGCTAAGCCTCGTACGCAATCTTCAATCGCAGTCAGCGCCGACAATGTCAACTGGATCCTGTTCAACGCTTCGCCTGATCTGCTCGCGCAGTACCAGGGCTTTGGGGAACTGCAACCCGGTCGCGCAATTCGCGATACCGCCATCCGCTCCGTCGTGCTGATGGACGCGCAAATCGACCACACCACCGGCCTGCTGATGCTGCGCGAAGGACGCCCGCTGGAAATCTATTGCACGGACATGGCGCGCGAGGACCTGAGCACCGGCAATCCCCTCTTCAAGATTCTCGGACATTATTGCGGCGTAAACTGGCACAGGGTTCCGACCGAACGCGGCAACAGCTTCCCGGTAATAGGTGCCGAGCAACTCCGGTTCACTGCGGTCCCGCTGAAGAGCAATGCGCCACCTTATTCGCCGCACCGCGACA
The DNA here is from genome assembly GCA_025357235.1 of Betaproteobacteria bacterium. Classification (GTDB taxonomy): domain Bacteria; phylum Pseudomonadota; class Gammaproteobacteria; order Burkholderiales; family JACQAP01; genus JACQAP01. The sequence goes on along the minus strand of JANXPQ010000247.1, from coordinate 9,307 downwards.
ACCCGCTTGAAGGCGACAATATCGGCATGCGCATCGCCGATCCGCGCTCCGGCAAGGTGTTGTTCTATGCACCCGGCCTGGGAGAGATCGAGCCCCACCTGAAGCCGTTCCTGGAAGAGGCGGATGTCCTGATGGTCGACGGCACATTCTGGACGGACGACGAGATGATCAGGCTTGGTCTTTCCAAAAAACATGCGCGTGACATCGGCCACCTGCCGCAATCGGGGGCCGGCGGCATGATGGAAGTGCTGAAGCCGCTGAAAGCATCGCGCAAGATCCTCATCCATATCAACAACACCAATCCCATCCTCGACGAAGACTCGGACGAGCGCAGGCAACTTAGCGGCGCCGGCATCGAAGTCGCGTTCGACGGCATGGACGTAAAGCTCTGACCGGGAGGAGAACTATGGGTGCCGCCGACAATCTACCGTGGAGCAAGCAGGAATTCGAAGCCGAACTGCGCGCCAAGGGCAAGCGCTATCACATCTACCACCCGTTCCATATCGCCATGAACAGCGGCAAGTTCACGAAGGAACAGGTACAGGGCTGGGTCTACAACCGCTTCTATTACCAGATCAGCATTCCGATCAAGGATGCGGCCGTGCTCGCCAACATGCCCGATCGCGATCAGCGCCGGAAGTGGATCCAGCGCATCATCGACCACGACGGCGTCGAGGGCCAGGAAGGCGGGATCGAAGCGTGGCTGCGACTGGCGGAGGCTTGCGGGTTGAAGCGTGCAGACGTCACTTCGCTCAAATACGTATTGCCGGGCGTACGCTTCGCGGTGGATGCCTATGTCAACTTCGCAAGACGTGCCCCATGGCAGGAAGCCGCCTGTTCCTCGCTGACCGAATTGTTCGCGCCGGAAATTCACCAGAAGCGGCTGGACAACTGGCCGCAGCACTATCCGTGGATAGATGCCGAAGGCTATGCCTACTTCCGCAAGCGGCTGTCCGAGGCCCGTCGCGACGTCGAGCACGGCCTGCAGATCACGCTCGATTATTTCAAGACCCGCTCCGAACAAGAGCGTGCGCTGGGCATCCTGCAATTCAAGCTCGACGTGCTGTGGAGCATGCTCGATGCAATGCAGCTCAACTACGGCATCGGCGACACCAAATATGTCTGAAGCAACGCCAATTACCGACGACACCGTGTTCGAACTGCAGCGCCACTTCCGCTTTCAGTGGGAGCCGGCACAACAGGGATTCGTTCTGCTCTACCCGGAGGGCATGGTGAAACTGCCCGGCAGTTCCGGCGAAATCATGAAGCGCATCGACGGCAAATTGACCGTCCGCGGCATCGTCGAAGACCTGCAAACCGCATTTCCCGGTACGGACCTGAAAGGGGACGTCATGGGTTTCCTGGAGCATGTACATGGAAAAGGCTGGATCCGTCCCAAGCAAGCCGGGTAATCCGCTCTGGCTGCTGGCTGAAGTCACGTACAAGTGCCCGTTGCACTGCGTGTTCTGCTACAACCCGGTGGACTACACGCGTTACGGCGAAGAACTGTCCACCGACGACTGGCTGCGCGTGTTGCGGCAGGGTCGCGAACTCGGCGCGACCCAGTTGGGGTTTTCGGGCGGCGAACCGCTGGTGCGCGACGATCTCGAAATCATGGTTTCCGAGGCGCGCAAACTCGGCTATTACTCGAACCTGATCACGTCGGGGGTCGGCCTCAACGAGAAGCGCATTGCCGCCTTCAAGGAAGGCGGCCTCGATCATATCCAGCTTTCGTTTCAGGACTCGACCCGGGAGTTGAACGATTTTCTGTCGAGCACGAAGACCTTCGAGCTGAAGCAGAAAGTGGCGATGCTGATCAAGAAATACGACTATCCGATGGTGCTCAACTGTGTGCTGCACCGTCACAACATCGATCACGTACAGCAGATTCTGGAAATGGCCGAAGCCATGGATGCCGAGTACGTGGAACTGGCCAACACCCAGTATTACGGCTGGGCGTATGTCAACCGGGATCAGTTGCTGCCGACGCGCGACCAGCTCAAGCGTGCCGAGGAAGTAACCAACAAGTTCCGCGAACGCATCGGCAACAAGATGCGGATCTTCTACGTGGTCCCGGATTATTATGAAGAACGCCCGAAGGCGTGCATGAACGGCTGGGGCGCCCTGTTCCTCACCGTGACTGCGGACGGCCTGGCATTGCCCTGCCACGAAGCACGCATGCTGCCGGGGCTCGAATTTCCCAATGTTCGCAGCCACGACCTGAAATGGATCTGGTACGACTCCCCCGGCTTCAATGCGTATCGCGGCGACTCCTGGATGAAGGAGCCGTGCCGCTCCTGTCCGGAGAAGGTCAAGGACTTCGGCGGCTGCCGTTGCCAGGCCTACATGCTGACCGGCGATGCGACCAACACGGATCCGGTCTGCGGCTTGTCGCCGCTGCACCATCTGGTTACCGAAGTCGTCGACCAGGCGCAGTTGCCGGTGTCGCCCAAAGCCGAAGTCAAGCCGATCCTGTTCAGGGATGACAAGAACTCTCGCGCCTTGAGCAAGACGCCCGCCTAGTCCAAACTGTCGCGCCATGAATCCGGCGCCCGCCATCCAGTTGGCCGTCAACGCCAGCGGACTCGTCAAGCGTTACGGCGATGTACTTGCCGTCGACGGCCTTGATCTCGATATTCCCGCAGGGCAGTTCTTCGGGCTGCTCGGGCCAAACGGCTCCGGCAAGACTTCAACGATCCACATGCTGGCTACGCTGATTCGCCCGAACAGCGGCAGCGCGAAAATATTCGGCAACGACGTCGTGCGCGACGCAGTAGTGACGCGCGCTTCGATCGGCCTGGTGTTCCAGGAATCGGCACTCGACCGGACCTTGTCCATTGCGGAAAACCTGCGCTTCGCGGGGCTGCTGTATGACCTGCCCGCCAAAGTCATCGAGGAACGCTCCGCGGAACTCCTCGCGTTGTTCGGACTCGAGGAAAAACGCAACCGGCCGGTGGGATCGCTCTCCGGTGGCATGCGCCGCGCGCTCGATATCGTACGCGGCGTCATCCATCACCCGAAGATTCTCTTCCTCGACGAACCGACGATCGGGCTCGACCTGCCGAACCGCCGCAAGATCTGGCGCTTCATCGAGAATCTGCGCGAGCAGACCGGCATGACCGTGCTGCTCACTACGCACTATCTGGAAGAGGCGGACAGTTGCGACCGCGTGGCCTTCATCAAGAACGGCAAGCTCGTGCAGAGCGGCTCACCGGCCGAGTTGATCGCGAGCCTCGGACGTTATATCGTCGAAATTGAAAGCCCGGACGTCGAAGCGCTGGCCCAACGATTGATGCCCTCGCTTGGAAACCACCTGCGCGACGGGAATGTCGCCCATTTCCGTTATGCGCACGATGACGTCAGCCGCCTCGCTGGCCTGCAAACCGAACCGGGTATCCAGGTCAGCGCACTGCGCTGGCGACAGCCGAATCTCAACGACGTATTCCTGTGGGTCGCGGAAGGAAAAGCCTGATGGCGCATTGGCGGCCGGTCTACGCGGTTTTGGAGCGCGAGGTGGTGCGCATGGTCAGGCAGCGCACCCGGCTGGTCTCCGCAATGGTGCGTCCCCTGATCTGGCTGTTCGTGATCGGTGCGGGTTTCGGCGCGGTCCTGCAGCAGGCGGGCGGGGTCAGCTACCAGCAATTCCTTGTCCCGGGCGTACTGGGCATGACGATGCTGTTCGGTGCCATGCTCGCGGCGCTGACCATGGTGTACGACAAAGAATCCGGCGTGATGCGCATGCTCATCATGGCGCCCTTCCCCCACTACTGGATCGTCGTCGCCAAGATGCTGGCGGCCGCGCTGGCCGCACTCCTGCAAGCCTCGCTGCTGCTGGTTCTGCTCGCTCTGCTCGGCTATCTGGATGCGCACATGCGCTTCGGCCTGCTCGCGCTGGCATTGCTGGCCACATCGGCGGCGTGCGCCGGCATCGGCATGCTGGTGGCCGCCTTCACCCGCACGCTGGATAATTTCGCGGCCATCATGAATTTCGTGATCTTTCCGGTATTTTTCCTCTCCGGATCGTTGTATCCGGTGAACCGCCTGCCCGCTGCGCTCAAGGCGGTGGCCCTGGCCAATCCCTATACCTACGGCGTGGACCTGCTCAAGCACGCCGTGCTCGGCGTGCTTCCTTCTGGGATGGGAGCGGATTTCGCGGCCTCTACTGACATTGCCGTGCTCGCTGGCTTTACCGTTGCCGCGCTGCTGGTCGCGAGCTGGCGCTTCTCCCGCGAGAGCGCCTACGAACCGATGATACGCATCCTCACCGGCAAACGCGACGGCTGAAAAGCAGGAACGCCGCCGGCGCAGCGCGCCGGCAAACGCTCAATGATGATGTCCTTCCGGACCGTGCACGTGGCCGTGATGGAGTTCCTCGTGCGTGGCAGCCCGCACTCCCGTGACGATGCCCGAAAACACCAGCGTCTGTCCCGCCAGGGGATGGTTGCCGTCGACAACGACATCCTCACCCCTGATTTCCTTGACCGTGTAGAGGGTGTAGTCGTCGGAGCCTTCTGTGGCGCCTTCGAACTGCATGCCGACCGAAATATTTTCCGGGAACAGGTTCTTCGGCTCGGTGCGCACCATGTCTGCCTCGTATTCCCCGAAGGCGTCGTCCGGCTCGAGGGTCACCTTGCATTTGTCGCCTACGCCTTTACCCTGCAAGGCGGTTTCCACCAACGGGAAAATGCCATCGTATCCGCCGTGCAGATAGGTGATGGGCGCCTTTGTTTTTTCGATTACCTTGCCGCTGGTGTCCGACAGCTCATAGTTCAGAGACACTACCGTATCCTTGCCGATCTGCATGCTCACTTCAACTCCTTGACCAGGTTTAAAACATTGGACGCGTGTCCGCGCGCGTTGACCCTGTAGAGGACATGTCGCAGCGTTCCGCTTTTGTCGATGACGAAAGTTGAACGCACGATGCACCGCTTCCTCGCATTCCCTTCCAGGTCCTTGTCCTGCAATACACCGTACTGTTCGCAGACTTCCCCTTCGGCATCTGCCAGCAGTTGCACTGCAAGTCCATGCTTGTCGCGGAAAGCGCCGTGGCTCATGCAATCGTCCATGCTCACACCCAGCACCACAGTGTCGAGATTGAGGAATTCGTCCTGAAGATCGCTGAAATCGATCGCTTCCAGCGTGCAGCCCGGCGTATCGTCCTTGGGATAAAAATACAGCACGACGTTGTTGACGCCGCGATAGCCGTTCAAACTCACCAGATTCATGTCGCCATCAGGCAGATCGAAGGTGGGTGCAGATTGACCTACTTTCAGCATGAACAACTCCGATCGCAATCAGGGCGGATTCTAACCGATTTCAAATGCGCGAATGTCGCGCCTTCCCGGATTCGGGGCGATAAAATGGCCGTCGTGAAAAAGCGACTCCTCGGCGGCCTGACCGCCCCGGCATTTCTGCGGCAGCACTGGCAAAAGCAACCGCTGCTCGTGCGCGGTGCGCTGCCCGGTTTCGACGGCATACTCGATCTCGATGGCATGATCGAACTGGCCGCGCGCGACGACTGCGAATCGCGGCTGGTCGTGCGCAACGATGGGCGCTGGAGCGTCGAACACGGCCCCTTCGAGCGCAAGCGGTTTTCCAGGCTGCCGCGGCGCAACTGGACGCTTCTGGTGCAGGGCCTTGAGCAAAGGCTGCCCGCGGCGCGACAGTTGTTGTCGAATTTCAATTTCATCCCCTACAGCCGGCTCGATGATCTGATGCTCAGTTACGCCCCTGCAGGGGGCGGCGTCGGTGCACATTTCGATTCTTACGACGTATTCCTGTTGCAAGGTCCGGGCCAGCGGCGCTGGCGGGTAGGCCGGCAACGCGACCTGACCGTGCTGGAAAATGCGCCGCTGAAAATCCTCAAGCGCTTTTCGCCCGACGGACAATGCCTTATGCACGCGGGCGACATGCTGTACCTGCCGCCCGAATTTGCACACGACGGCGTTGCGCTGGACACTTGCTACACCTATTCGATCGGATTTCGCGCACCGTCGCACCGGGAATTGATGTCCCAGTTCCTGATTTTTCTGGAGGAAAGGCTGACCGAAAGCGGTCGCTATGCCGATCCGGATTTAGCCGTGCAATCCCGTCCGGCCCTGCTCGGCGCGGACATGGTCGCCAAGGTCGAACGCATCGTCGGCGAAATAAACTGGACGCAACGTGACGTGACCGAATTTCTGGGCAGCTACCTGACCGAACCCAAGCCGCAGGTGGTGTTTGCATCGCCGCGCAAACCGCTTTCAGCAATGGCATTCTCGGGCGTGGCCAGGCGCCGAGGCGTGGAACTTGCCTTGGCCTCGCTGATGCTCTACGGCAGCGCCAAGCTTTTCATCAACGGCGAGGCGCATAAAATTGACAAGGCGACGGCAACGCCGCTGCGCCGGCTCGCCAACGCGCGCCGGCTGCCTGGCCGGCTCATTCAGCCAAACGGGCCGGCCGCCGACCTGCTTTACCGCTGGTATCGCGCCGGTTATATTTATTTGTCCGGACCCGGTCAGGCAAGCTGACGCCAATGGCAGACGAACCCAAACCGCAGCACACGCAGATCTTCGGCAATGCCGAATACGAAACGGCAATCGATACGGTCCTGCAGAAGGCCTCGAACAAGATCCGCATATTCGATAACGCGCTGGGCAGGGAATACAACTCCTCACGCCGCATCGAGTTGCTGCGCCGGTTCCTGCTCGCGAGCCGTCGCAACACCCTGCAGATCGTGGTGCATGATACCGGGACGATGGATCGCAACTGCCCGCGCATATTCAATCTCCTGCGCACCTACGGGCACGCGATCAGCATTAACGAGACCCATCCTTCTGCCAAACTGGTCTACGATCCTTTCGTCATCGTCGATGACCGCTGCTTCGTGCACCGCTTCCACTTCGACGAAATGAAGGGCCTGTCGGGCATCGACGACCCGATCCAAACGCACACGTTCATCGAACGTTTTTCGGAAATCTGGGAGGCCTCATCGCCGGCGGTCTCGGCGACGACGCTGGGACTTTGACCGCGCGTATTTATTCCACCGTTACATTTTGTAGCAGCGGTGGCGGATTCTGCTAGAATCCGCGCCGGATTTCGGGGCACCGTTATTTTTTCTCCGCAATCCAATCCTCTGTCACCATCATCCAGGACCAACCAATAATGAATCGTACGCTTCTCGTTTCAGCCCTCCTCGCCATTACCTTGACTGCGTGCGGCAAGAAGGAACAGGCCCCCGCGCCTGCTGCACCGACTCCCGCACCCGCCGCTGTACCGGCACCCGCTGCCGCCGACGCGGCCAAGCCCGCCGACACCGCGGCCCCGGCCGCTCCTGCAGCGACGGACAAAAAGCCCGAAGAGAAAAAGTAATTTCGGGTCTGGCGATAAAAAAAGCCGGTCTTCGACCGGCTTTTTCTTTTTGCGGACCGCCAATTGCTAGATTATTTCGCGCCAGGCCAAGCCCTCGCCCTGGTCCGCGATTCCAATCCATTCCGGCGCGCAATTCATCACCGCCGACAGCGCAGCGCGCGCCAGGTCAGGATGATTGTTTTCCTGGCTCAGGTGCGCCGCGACCAGATGCTTGAGCCTGCTATTGTCCAGGCTGCCCAACAATTTGGCGGCGGCACTGTTGTCGAGGTGGCCGAAGCGGCCTGCGATGCGCTCGCGCAATCTTTGCGGATAGCTGCTCGTGCGCAACATTTCCGCGTCGTGGTTGCATTCCAGGACCAGGGCGTCGCAGCCGCTCAGCGTCGCTTCGATATGCCTGGTGGAACAACCCACATCGGTCAGCACACCGAGCCGGCTCGCCCCGTCGCCGAAAACGAACTGCGCCGGTTCACGGGCATCGTGCGGCACCGGGAACGGCTCGATTTGCACGTCGCCAACCGCAAAGACTTCGTAGTTGTGGATCATCCTGACGTCGGCCACGCCCGCGAACAACGCCTCGAAACCGGAAAGGGTTCCGGGTGTTAGCCATACCGGGATGCCGTGGCGGCGAGCCAGGCGCGCAACACCGCCGATGTGATCCTCGTGCTCATGGGTCACGACGATGGCGCCGATGTCTTCAGGAACGAGCCCGAGGCGGGCGAGCCTGGCTACGGTGGCGGCCAGGCCGAAGCCGCAATCGAGCAGCACGCGCGTAACGCCCGCTTCGACGACGAGCGAATTACCCTGGCTGCCGCTGCCGAGAGACGCGAACCGCATTCAGAATGCGGATCTCGTCTGCAGCGGATCGATGACTATTTCAACTCCTGTTGCAGCAGCGAGAGGATGCGTCCTGCCGTCGGCGAACTGGATTTCACGCCTTTGCCATCGAGCACCTTGACCTCCGTGCCCTGGGTCGCACCGGCCACACTGATGCGATACTGCTCGTCTTTCTTCGCTTTGTCGCTGCTCCAGAACGCCAGCTTCGACCAGAACCCCTTCTCCGCCTTGTCTGCCGCATCGGCATCGACATAGCGTACGTAATACAGCCCGTTCGAGCGGTCGCGATCCTCAACGGTAAATCCGACGCGATCCAGCGCAAGGCCGACGCGCCGCCAGGCACGATCGAAACTGTCCACCAGCAACAGCGCTTCCGGCAGTTCGCCGTTTTTGGAAATGGTCGCTTTCGGTTGTTCCGGTGCTTTCGCCTGGGCCTGCATCTGTTCGTCGCGTGCGCCCAGCCGGATCGCCATGCGCGACAGCATCGCCGCCTCGAGATCCGGATCGACGGGCCTGACCTGCCAGACGGTTTTCTCCGTGTAGCGGTCTTTGGAGATATTGATCTCCGCCATGCCCCGATGGCTGATGTAGACCTCTGTCGAACCGGGATTCGGGCTACGCTCTAGACGCGTGCGGAATTTATCGCGTTCCGGGTAGGAATAAGCGCTGTCCAGGAACCTGGTCAGCAGATTGCGTATCGTACTGCCCGGAATCTTGGCGCGGTTCTCCGCCCAATCGGTTTCCATGATTCCGGTCTGCTGCGACTCGATATCGATCAGGAAACCGTTGTCCTGCCAGAATTCCTTGATGACAGGCCACAACGCCTCCGGCTCCGCATCGACCACCAGCCAGCGTTGGCTGCCGGCGCGCTCAAAACGGATCTTGTCCTGCTGCGGCAGCACGGGCGTCGGACCCGGTGTCGCGCTGGAACCCTTTCCTTGCCCCTCGGCGGCATACTCGGAAGCCGTTGCCGACCCCGAACTCGCTTCCGGAATGTTGTAGCGATCACTGGTCGGCGGCGTCGACAGGTCTTTCGGGACATCGAGCGGTTTGACGTTGCCTGCCGATTTGTAGTCGATCTTCTTGCCTTCGAGCAAGGTACCCGAGCAACCGGCCAGTGCGA
>JANXPQ010000215.1 GCA_025357235.1 Betaproteobacteria bacterium | reverse complement strand
CACGATCTGCGGCAGGCCGGGCACCAGGAATTCCCAGCCGAAGGAACCGAAGACGGGCTGGCCTTTTAGAAGTTTTTTCTTGACCGGGTTATCTCTCATGGTTGCTCCGTGACTGGATTGAAAAGGGCCGAGGGCCGAGGTGCGAGGGCCGAGTGGATGCCTTGGACTTTCACTCGAACCTCGGCCCTCGTACCTCGAACCTGAAGTTTCATGCTACGCATGAAACTTCCCCACCCACGCCGGATGCCGCAGCGCTTCGGTATCGACGATCAGGTGCGGCTTGCGGCCATGCGCCAGGTCCACTGCTGCCTTGAACGCACTCTGGCCGAGCAGGCTCATGCATTCGTCCGTGTGGCAGATCGCATGCGGGGCAACGATCACGTTGTCCATTTTCAGCAAGGGATTGTCCGGAGAAACCGGTTCCTGCTCGAATACGTCGATGGCCGCACCCGCGATGCGATTGGTCTTCAGCGCATCGATCAGCGCCGATTCCAGGACCACCGGTCCGCGCGCCGTATTGATGAAATACGCACTCGGCTTCATCAGGGCGAACTCCCGCGCGCCGATCAGCCCCCGGGTCTTGTCGTCCAGCAACGTATTGATGGAAATGTAGTCGGACTGCTTGAGCAAGGTGTCCTTGTCCACCATGGTCACGCCAAGCGACGTCACCGAAGATTGCGGGACATTCGGATCGCAACCCAGCAGTTTCATGCCGAAAGGCTGCGCGAGCTTGAAGATTTCCCTGCCGATGTTGCCGACACCGATGACGCCGAGCGTGCGCCCCATCAATCCGCTGCCCAGATAATTTCCCTTTTCCGCCCAGCGTCCCTGGCGCGTCAGTCTGTCCTTGACGAACATGCGGTGCGCGAGTGCCAGCACGAAGCCAATCACGCTCGCAGCCACCGGCCGGCGCACGCCATCCGGCGTGATGGTCAGCAGCACGCCATTGTCGGTACATGCGGCGACATCGACGGAATCGTAACCGACGCCGAAGCGCGCGATCAGCTTCAGCTTTTTGTCGGCGGCCGACAGCGTCTTGCGCGTCACTTTCGCCGACATCAGGCAGATCGCGTCGTACTCGGCCGCGTACTCCGGCGGAATCTCCGCTACTTTCTCGGGCAGAAACTCCCACTCAACCGCGGGATCCTTGAGCACCTCGAAAGCCTCTTCGCCAAATATCGTCCCGTTCGCGGTGATCGAATCGCGGGAAATGCCGATTTTGAATTTTTGGGTCATTGCGTCTCTCTTATAAAAATTCAGAGGTTGGCGAACCTGGTACCAGCGTAGTTCGTGACTGTCGTGACTATCGTGACTGACGTGACTCTCGTAAATCTTAAAAGGCGAAGCCGGGTGTGCTTGCGTCAATCACGACAGTTACGATAGTCACGACAGTCACGATAGTCACGCCGTCACGGCCCTTTCACATCGAAGCGCTAAACGCCCCATCCGCCACCAGAATATGCCCGTTCACGAACGACGCTTCGTCCGACGCGAGGAAAACGGCGACCGGACCGATCTCGTCGAGCCCGCCCCAGCGTCCAGCCGGCGTGCGCTTGCACACCCAGTCGTTGAATTCCTTGTTCTGGATCAGCGCGGTGTTCATTTCGGTGGCGAAATAGCCGGGAGCGATCGCGTTCACGGTCACATTGTGCGGTGCCAGTTCTATTGCGAGCTCGCGGGTGAGCGCGTGAACCGCGCCCTTGCTGGCGACGTAAGCGGATATGGTCGGGCGGGCGAGGATGGCGCTGACTGAGCCGGTCATGATGATGCGGCCGCGTTTTACCTGGATCATGACCTTCGCGGCTTCCTTGGCAAGGGCCCAGACGGCAGTCAGGTTGGTTGCGACCACGCGCTCGAAATCGGCTGCTTCGAATTCGGTGATCGGTTTGCGATGCTGGATGCCGGCATTCGCGACGAGAATGTCGAAACGGCCGTGCTTCTTTACCGCACCCTGGATGCAGGCGCCGCCCGCAACGTGGTCGGTGACATCGAACGCGGCCGCTTCGCCTTTCAATCCCCTGGCGGCAAGTTCCTTGACCCGTTCCTTCAGCACCGATTTGTCACGCGCATTCAGGATCACATGCGCGCCCGCCGTCGCCAGCGACTGCGCCATCGCCCAGCCCAGGCCGCGCGAAGCGCCGCTGACAAGGGCGACCTTGCCGCTTAGATTGAACATGCTTGCTTCCTCCGGAAAGGGGACTGAGGACTCGGGACTCAGGACTTAGTGTTGTTAGATCAGAAAGGCTTCGCCTTTCACTTCACTGAGTCCTGAGTCCCGAGTCCGGAGCCCTATTATTATTTTTACTCGAAACTCATACCTCGAACCTCGGCGCTGCTTCTATGGCATGTACTGCCCGCCGTTGACTTCCAGTATCTGGCCGGTCATGTAACCGCTGAGTTGCTCAGACGCGAGAAACAGGAAGGTGCCGGCGCATTCGTCGGCGGTGCCGAGGCGATTCATCGGAATACTGGCCTTGAAGCCTCCGAGCATCTGCGGCGTGGAGTAACGCTCATGGAAAGGCGTCGTGATGACACCGGGTGCGACCGCATTGACGCGGATCTTGTCCTTGACCAGTTCCTTGGCAAGGCCATGCGTGATGGTACTGACGAAACCTTTCGATCCGGCATAGAGCGACGCGCCTGGCCCGCCGCCATGGCGTGCCGCGACCGAGGTCACGTTGATGATGGCGCCGCCACTGCCCTGCTTGCGCATATGCTGCGCGGCAGCGCCGGTGCAGATCATGGTCGAGCGCACATTCAGGTTGATGACCTGGTCGAACAATTCGTCGGTGATGGTTTCAATCGGCGCGCGCTGCACCAGTCCGCCGGCGTTGTTGATCAGCACGTCGATGCGGCCAAAGCCGGCGACCGTCTTGTCGACGATCTGTTTGCAGATCGCCGAGTCGGTAACGTCGCCGCCGACCAGAAACGCCTTGCCGCCGGCCTTCTCCACCTGCGCCGCGACTTTCTCGGCTTCCGCCTTGCTCTTGTTATAGTGCACGGCGACTTTCGCGCCGTTCTGTCCGAACGCAATCGCTGCCGCCGCGCCGATGCCTGTGCTCGCCCCGGTGATCAGGACGACTTTGTTCTTCAAATCTTCAATCACTGAATTCTCCTCCGTTCGCTGTCTTTGCAGCGTGGTTTTACTTATGGGCGATGCCCGGTACGCAACGAAGGCGGGCAGTCCTCAGCACCCAGTCCTCAGTCCTCCTACGGCAGTAGGACCGTCGAGCCGGTGGTTTTGCGGGCTTCGAGGTCGCGATGCGCCTGGGCGGCATCCGCCAGCTTGAAAGTCTGATTGATTTCAATCTTGACCTTGCCGGACTTCACGATGTCGAACAATTCCTTCGCGGCCGCCTCCAGGTCTTTGCGATCTGCGGTGTAAGTCATCAGTGTCGGCCGCGTCACATAGAACGAACCCCTTGCCAGTGTATTGAGGTCGACGCCGGTCACCGGTCCCGAACCGTTGCCGAACACAGCCAGCAGGCCGCGCGGCTTCAGGCAGTCGAGCGAGCCAGCGAAAGTGTCCTTGCCGACCGAATCGAACACCACCGGGACTTTGGCACCACCGGTAATTTCCTTGACGCGCTCGGCGAAATTCTCGCGCGTATAGACGACGGTATGGTCACAGCCGTGCGCCCTGGCGATCTTCGCCTTTTCATCCGAGCCCACGGTGCCGATCACGGTAGCACCCAGCGCTTTGAGCCACTGGCAGGCAATCAGGCCGACCCCGCCGGCGGCCGCGTGGAACAGCACCGTTTCGCCCTTCTGCACGCGATATACCCGCCGAATCAGATACTGCACCGTGAGGCCCTTGAGCATCATCGCCGCGGCCTGCTGATCAGAAATGCCATTCGGGATCTTGACCAGCCTGGCCGCCGGATACAGGCGCACTTCCGAATAAGCTCCCGGCGGACCACCCGCATAGGCCACACGGTCGCCGACCTTCACCTGCGTCACGCCCTTGCCGACTGCTTCCACTACGCCTGCCGCTTCGCTGCCGGCTCCGCTGGGCAGCGGCAGTGGATAAAGGCCGGAACGCTGATAGGTATCGATGAAATTCAGTCCGATCGCCTTATGCCTGATTTTCGCCTGACCTTCGCCCGGATCACCGACTTCGACGTCGTCGAGTTGCAGAACTTCGGGCCCGCCTGTTTTATGAAATCTGATCGCCTTTGCCATGTCTCACTCCTGATTGTTGTTTGTCGATGCACGCCTCGAATGGCGCGCTAATCCTCATCCCCAACGAACGAACTGATTCACAACTATGGGCTGACTGCCGGAGAGACGGTCCTGCGGCGCCCGGGTCGGAAAAAATGGCAACCCAGCCAAGCGCAGCAGCAGCATTCACTCGTATTGTATCGGAAAGGGAAAAGTCTTCAGTGCGCCTGACCGGCATTGCGGCGATGCCTGCCAGGTTCCTGCCGAATCCAGAGCCGGCAGGGGCGCCGGCCGCCGTAGTCTACTTTACGCGCACCAGCTTGAGATCCGCTTCGCGCTGGGACACGAGGCGGATAAAGCTGCGGATTTGCGGGTAAACCGTCTCGCGAAACTTGCGGCCGCTGAAGATGCCGTAATGCCCCAGGCCCTTCGCCAGCAGATGTTTGCGCTTGTCGGAAGGAATGCTCCTGCAGAGCGTTTGTGCGGCTTCGGTCTGGCCGTTGCCGGAAATATCATCCAGTTCGCCTTCGATCGTGAACAGCGCGGTCTTGCGGATCGCTTCCGGACGCACCGGGACGCCGTGCACCGACCAATTCCCTTTCGGCAACTGGAATTCCTGGAACACCACCTTGATCGTATCGAGGTAATACTCGGCCGGCATGTCGAGAACTGCGTTGTACTCGTCGTAGAACTTGCGATGCGCCCCGGCGCTCTCGCCGTCGCCGCGCACCAGATGATTGTAGAACTGCCTGTGCGCCTCCATGTGCCGATCCGGATTCATCGCCAGGAAACTCGCATGCTGCAGGAAACCCGGGTAGACCTTGCGCATGAAGCCCGGGTAGTTGGACGGCACGCGCATGATGACCTGGTCGGAAAACCAGGAATGGGGCCGTCCCGCAGCAAAATCGTTCACCGCGGTGGGATTGCGGCGGGTATCGATCGGGCCGCCCATCATGATCATTGCCTTCGGCACGGCGGAGTCGTTGTCCGCAGCCATGAGCGATACCGCAGCGAGCACCGGCACGGTCGGCTGGCATACCGACATCACGTTCAGTTCCGGAGAGAGGAAGCGGATGAATTCGCGGATGTAATCGACATAGTCGTGGAGATGGAATGCACCCTGGGCCAGGGGCACCATCCTTGCGTCCACCCAGTCGGTGATCCAGACATCATGGTCGGCCAGCGCGGTGCGTACGGTATCGCGCAGCAGCGTCGCGAAATGCCCGGACAGGGGTGCTACGATCAGCAGCTTGGGCTGTTCGACGTCGACCGCCTTGCGAAAATGCAACAATTGACAGAACGGTTTGTCGAGCACGACTTCACGGGTGACTGCCACACGCTCGCCGTTGAACATCGCGTCATCGATGCCCCATTCCGGCTTCGGATAACGCCGCATGAGCCGCACGAACATCTCGCTGTTGGCGGCGATGGTGCGGGACAGCGGCGTGTAAGCCAGCGGACTGAGCGGATTGGTAAACAGATGCCGGGCGGTATCCGCCCAGGCCACTGCGGGCGCCATGGCCGTTTTCTGAAATTCGTGCAACTGATAGATCATCGTGCCTCGTTTCGGAGAGGGCGGGAAATACGCCGATTTCTCAATGTGAAACGCCCGAGCGTTTGGGCTCGGCGGACTGTAAAGACTCTGTCATGGAGCGTCAAGGAAGCATTATGACCTGCGCCCGCCTGTTATAACGGCCCGAGCGCGGGTTCCTGCATGGCGGCCACCTGCTCGCGCAGCTGCAGAATCTGGTCCTGCCAGTATTTCGTCGTATGGAACCACGGAAATGCCGCAGGAAAGGCCGGATCATGCCAGCGCCGCGCCAGCCACGCCGAATAATGGATCATCCGCAACGTGCGCAGCGCCTCGATGAGTCCGAGTTCACGGCGGTCGAGTTCTGCAAAATCCTCGTAACCCGCCAGCACGTCGGAAAGCTGCCTGGTCATGGCCGCCCGGTCACCCGACAAAAGCATCCATAAGTCCTGCATTGCGGGGCCCATGCGGGCATCGTCAAAGTCGACGAAATGCGGCCCATCGTCCGTCCACAGCACGTTGCCGGGATGGCAATCCCCATGCAGGCGCAACGTGCCGACCCGGCCGGCGCGATCAAAGCAATCATGCACGCCGGCCAATGCCTGGTCGATCACGCTGGAATAGGCATCGTGAAGTTCGCCGGGAATCCATTCGCCTTCCAGCAGATACGCCCGCGGTTCGTCGCCGAAACTCGCTATATCGAGCGCGGGACGGTGAACGAAGGGAGCGATCGCACCCACCGCATGAATGCGTCCGATGAAACGACCCAGCCATTCCAGCGTGTCGGGATCATCCAGTTCGGGCGCGCGTCCGCCGCGGCGCGGGTACAAGGCGAAGCGATACCCTTCGAACGCATGCAACGTCGAGTTGCCGATGCGCAAGGCCGGAACCGCCGGAATCTCGCGCTCCGCCAGTTCAGCCGTGAACGCATGTTCTTCGAGAATCTGTTCGTCGGTCCAGCGCGCGGGACGGTAGAATTTGGCGATGATCGGTTTGGCGTCTTCGATCCCCACCTGATAAACCCTGTTTTCGTAGCTGTTCAAGGCGAGCAATCGCCCGTCGGTGCGGAAACCGGTGGAATCGACGGCATTCAGAATCAGATCGGGCGTCAGTGCTGCGTACGGTGCGGATTCGTTCATGCCGCGACGATACGCGAAAACCTCGACAATAAATCGACAGTGCAGCCGCCTTGGCGGCGAAAGGTTTTTGTGAGATGACGCGCGCAGGCGCTTTCGCTACAGTGACGCCACAACAAAAGCGTCCGAGGAGATCCTCTTGAAGTCATTTATCCGCAAATTTCTGCTTGCAACCGCCGCTGTAATCGCCGCCCCGATGATTCCTGACGCGAACGCGCATGAAAACGAAATCTGGGCCAGGGTTCCCGCTCTGGTCACCGAAGAAATTTTTATCGCCTCGGATACGCCCGGCATCCATCTTTACGTACGCAACAAGCGTCCGCCCGACCTTGCAGTTCCGGCCGGGAGGGTCTTGCTGTACGTGCACGGCGCAACCTATCCCGCCTCGACTGCGTTCGATCTCCAGCTCGACGGCATGTCGTGGATGGACTACATCGCCGCGCACGGCTGGGATGTCTATCTGCTGGATCTGCGCGGATACGGCCACTCGACACGTCCGCCGGAAATGGAGCAGGCGGCCAAAGACAACCCGCCGATCGTGACCACCGATATCGCCATTCGCGACGTAAGCGCGGCGGTGGACTACATCATGAAGCGGCGCGATGTATCGAAGATCAGTTTGCTCGGCTGGTCCTGGGGTACTTCGATCATGGCGGCTTACACCGCCGCCAACAACGACAAAGTCAGCAAGCTCGCGCTGTATGCCCCGCTCTGGCTGCGCAACACGTCGGGCCTGATCGGCGGCGATGGGCCGCTGGGCGCGTATCGCGCGGTAACCAGGGAAAACGCCAGGAAACGATGGCTCACCGGCGTGCCGGAGGACAAGCAGGCGGATCTGATCCCGGCGGGCTGGTTCGACACCTGGACGGAGGCGACCTGGGCAACCGATTCGAAAGCGAAGGACAGCGGGCAGTTGCGCGCCCCCAATGGGGTGATTCAGGACGTGCGGGATTACTGGGCATCCGGCAAACCGTACTACGATCCTGCAAACATCCGCGTGCCGACGCTGCTGATCAAAGCGGAGTGGGACCAGGACACGCCGGCCTACATGGCACAGGCGCTGTTTCCGCTATTGAAGAACGCGCCGTCAAAGCGCTACGTGGAAATCGGCGAAGGCACGCACTCCGTCATCATGGAAAAGAACCGCCTGCAGCTTTTCCACGAAGTGCAGTTGTTCCTCGACGAACCGCTAAAGTAAAAAATCTCAACGCAAAGGCGCAAAGAACGCAAAGGTCGCAAAGGAAAATCAAACACTCCCGGAATGGAAAAAATACTGCGCGACTACTCGAATCGAGTTTTGTCGATACATATCATTCAGTGGGTTTCCTTTGCGTCCTTTCTTGCCCTTCCTTTGCGACCTCAAGGTGAAACACTTGCGGCCGAAGCTGTTGCGTCAACGCATCTGAATTTGCCCTAGTGCGAAGCTGAAACAGGCTGGACGGTTTCGGCGACCTGGACGTTCGTCACGCGGCATTCCTCCAGCAGGCTGAAAATGCCATTGCCGACCGCGGCGATGTCGTCGCCGGGCTGCAAAACCCAGGCGTATTCCTGCGACGACGACGCTTCGAACGGCGAACTCAGACTGATGCGGATGCAGCCATCGGCGCAGGCGGTCACAACGGCTTCGGCTTCGCCGACACGCGAACGGAACTTGCGCAAAGCACTGCTGAGGAACAATTGGAAACCGAGTTCGCTCTCCGCGAATCTTCCCGCCTCGAGCGCCTGCAGATGGCTCATCGGCGGCCGCGGCAGCGGCAGCAGCGACAATCCCGGCTGGCCAAGCTGGGCGGCGAGCGCCTTGGTGAACGGCATTCCCCACACCCCGATATTGCCGGCGGTCTCGGTAAATCCGGGTGCGTCCGCTGATGTGACCGAAACACCGGTCACAAATCTCAGGTGCACTTCTTCTTCCGTACCAGCTATGCAAATGTCCCCGGGCGGAAGATCCAGCGGCGGGAAATTCTCCCGACCGGTTTCACGTGAACGGCGGTAAACCACGCTCGGCTTCAGCGCCGCGAGCTGCGCGGCACAGACCAATGCGCTGCTCAGGGCGAAATTCTTCATCGGACCGAGCGTGCCATGTAATTCAAACAGCTTTTTCAGTTCCCCGATGTCCGTCACGACGCCCGGCAGGGTCAGCGGTCCGCGCCCGCCCGTCACGAGCAGGATCGGGATCGCGAAGATGCGCAGATGCAATGCAGCGTCGCCGGATGCTTTCAACGCGGTGTCCAGGGCGTCAGCCAGCATCCGGAATACCGCATGGGAAGTCGACTCTGCAAGCGCCTGCTCGATCAACGTATCGTCGCCCGCCCCAAGCGCCTGCGCGATGGCGGCAGACAGGTTTTCGACCGGCTTTCCGTGCTGCATCGCGCAACCCTGTCCGAGCGCCTGTTGAGCGAGGTTAACCAGCAAATTCGACGAGAACGGCGCGTAACGACGCGGATCGGGAAGGGTTTTCATGTAGGCGCATCCAGCGGGCCGCCATTGTAGCAACGGTGGATGGCCGCACCTGCCGTATCGCAACGAAAGCTTGTCTTGACTCTGTCTCTGAACGTGCTAGAAAGAAAGGGACGGTTCGCCGGTGCAATAAGTGGAAATACCCCGGCCCACCGTCTTCCGAACGTTCAGATGGCCCGTGAAGCATTCCTATACCTATAGGGGGAGTCGAGCATGTGGTTAACCGAGAAAGAACGTAAGCAAACTGCGAATGCCCAGGACGCTGCTTTTGCGTCGCCGGTGCCCACGCAGATCGTTTCAAACGGCGAATACAACCCGCTGCCGCAAACCGAGCAGCAAAAGCAGGTCGAAGGCCGGATCAAGGAGCTTGCCGATCACTATGCGCACAAGCTCAACATGGACCGGCGCAGTTTCCTGAAGACCAGTTCAGGCATGGCCGTGGCGTTTCTTGCCATGAATCAGGTGTTCGGCCCGGTCTGGAACGTGTCCGAAGCGGAAGCCGCGGATACGGACGTCTCCGATGCCCGCGCCAAGGCGCTGAAGAAGCAGTTCATCTTCGACGACCAGACCCACTTCGTGCGCGACGATTTCGACAAGGAAGGCTTGCTGGGGCTGGGCAAGTACGCGTCCGAGCACTGGAACCCCGACATGCTGAAAGACGTTCCGCTGGTGCTTCAGCGCTACAAATTCCAGAATTACCTGAAAGAGATCTACCTGGACAGCGATACCAAGGTCGCGCTGCTTACGGGAGCGCCTTTCGACGATCCCGACTGGTGGCTGCTGAGCAACGACCAGATCGTCCAGGCTCGCGCGGCGATCAACAAGGTTGCCGGCTCGCGACGCATGTTCGCGCACACGGTTCTTACGCCCGGACAGGCGGGATGGATGGATGAAGTCGACCGCGGCATCGCCGAACTGAAGCCGGATGCGTGGAAGTGCTACACGATCGGAGATCCGCTGTCGCCGTCCACCAAAGGCACCGCCTGGCGCCTGGACGACGAGAAGCTGGTTTATCCGTGGTACGAAAAGGCGATGAAATCGGGCATCAGGAACGTCTGCATCCACAAAGGCCTGCTGCCGATCGATTACGAAACGTCCTGGCCCGGCGTATGGAAGCACGCCACTCCCGACGACGTGCTCAAGGCCGCGAAAGACTGGCCGGGCCTCAACTTCATCATCTACCACGGCGCGATGCGCAACTTCCTCGAGGATCCCCAGCACTCGCTCGACAAATTCGAGCAAACGGGTCGCATCGACTGGACTACGGATGTATGCGAGCTCGCCAGCAAGCACGGCTGCAAGAACGTCTATGCCGAACTCGGCACGACTTTCGCGACAGTCGCCGTATCCAGCCCGCGCCTGGCGGCGGCAATGATTGGACAGTTCGTCAACGAAATGGGTGCGGATCACGTCGTCTGGGGTTCGGACTCGGTCTGGTACGGCAGCCCGCAGTGGCAGATCGAAGCCTTCCGCCGGCTCGAGGTACCGGACGACATCATGAAGAGAATGGGATGGAAGACCAGTCTTGGTGCTGCCGATGGCAAGATCAAGAACATGATCTTCGGCGAGAACTCGGCGCGTCTGTACAAGTACAAGATCCAGGCGGAGTACGAGTCCCTAGGCCACGACAAACTGGCCCTCATGAAGGAGCACTACGAGGGCGAGGGCGTGGAGCGCAACAATGTCACGTACGGCTTCGTCGGCAACAAGACAACGGCCTAGCCGGTTTTTTCGATCCTGTCGAACGGGGAGCGCAAGTTCCCCGTTTTTTATTCCTGCCGCTGTGCGCGCGGCTTGCGCACGCCGCTTTCGCCGGCGGCATCTTCAAGAGTGCGTACCCGGTTCGTGAGCCTGCGATTTTCGTTCAGCATGGTCCGGTAGGCGAATGCTTCCTTGACGCTCGAGTTCAGGTATTCGTACTCAGACGACTTGAGCAGAACCTTGAACACCGTGCCCTGGTTGATCGCCGCGGTCGCCGTCTGCACGTCCATCTCGCCGGACATGATGATGCGCACGATGTCCGGGTAAAGGCCCTTTACCCGGCGCAACAATTCCACGCCCGTCATTCCCGGCATGCGATGGTCGGAGAGGACGACACCGACTTCGTTGACGGCCAGCATCTCCAGGGCTTCTTCCGCGCTGCCTGCA
Organism: Betaproteobacteria bacterium; assembly: GCA_025357235.1. Lineage (GTDB taxonomy): Bacteria > Pseudomonadota > Gammaproteobacteria > Burkholderiales > JACQAP01 > JACQAP01. The sequence continues at coordinate 9,232 of JANXPQ010000215.1, read as the reverse complement.
GTCAGGATATGCAGGCCCTCGTGGCGCAACCGCCTGACGATCAGGTCGAGATTGGCCGCATCGTCGTCGACGATCAGCAACGTGGGCTCTGCCGCCGCGCCGGAACGCGCCGCCTGTACGCTGCGGTGCGTGCGCAGACGCTCGGCGCAATCGTCTTTCGCGAGCGGCCGGGAAAAATAATACCCCTGCATTTCGTCACAGCCGGCATTGGCCAGAATGGCGAGTTGCGCCGCGGTTTCCACGCCCTCGGCGACCACGTTCAGACGCAGGCTGTGCGCCATGGAAATGACTGCGCGCGTGATCATGAGGTCGTCCGGATCTCTGACGATGTCGCTCACGAAAGAGCGGTCTATCTTGAGCGTATCCAGCGGGAAGCTCTTCAGGTAGCCGAGACTGGAATAACCGGTGCCGAAGTCGTCCACCGAGATGCGCACGCCGAATTGCCGCAGATCGCTCAGGATGCTGCCAATCTGCTCGGCGTTGCGCATCAGCACGCTCTCGGTGATTTCCAGTTCGAACAGGCGCGGGGACACGCCCGAGCGCGAAATGATCTGCTTGATGGAGCGGCCGATGTCCTTCTGCTGCAACTGCCGCCCCGACAGGTTGACTGCGATCGGTACGATCGGGACCGAGCCTTCAGCGCTCCAGGCCTGCAGTTGCCGGGCGACCTCTTCCAGCACCCATTCGCCCACTTGCACGATCAGGCCGTTGTCCTCCAGGATCGGGATGAACCGGGCCGGCTGGACCAGTCCCAAATCCGCATGCTGCCAGCGCAGCAACGCTTCCAGTCCGGTGATCTCGCCACTGACGAGATTGACCTTGGGCTGGTAATGCAGCAGGAACTCGCCGCGCTCGAGGGCCCGGCGCAGGTGGTTTTCCATCGACATGCGTTCCTGCGCGGTCGCGTTCATTTCGCTCTTGTAGAACTGGTAGGCATTGCGCCCCAATTCCTTGGCGCGATACATGGCCACGTCCGCATTCCTGATCAGCGTGTCGGCATCGTCGCTGTCGTCGGGAAACAGGGTTACGCCTGCGCTCGCCGTGACGAACAATTCGCGCCCCTCGATGATGAATGCGTCATGCAGCACGGCCATCAGCTTCTGCGCGACCCGCGCGGCGTCGCCGGGACTCGCGAGATCCGAGAGGATCAGCGCAAACTCGTCGCCGCCAAGCCGGCCCACGGTGTCGCCCGGACGCACAGCGCTTTCCAGCCGGCGCGCCACCTGCTGCAGCAGCTGGTCGCCGGCAGCATGGCCGAGCGTGTCGTTGACCTGCTTGAAATGATCGACGTCGACGAAAACGACCGCGGCGGGACGATTTTCCCGGCGCGAATGCACGATGGTCTGCTCCAGGCGATCGTAAAACAACGACCGGTTCGGCAATTCGGTGAGGTTGTCGTAGTGTGCCATGTACTGCAACTTCTGCTCGTCCAGTTTGCGCGAGGTGATGTCCTCGGCGACGCCGGTGATCAGTGTCACGCGGCCACTTTCATCCATGACCGGAAATGAACGATTGTGCAGCCAGCGTACTTCGCCGTCCGGACGCACGATGCGGAATTCCTCGTCGATCCTGCCGCCGCTTGCGCGGCCGTGAGAGGCTTCCACACGGGCCCGGTCGTCCGGATGGACGGCATCCCGCCACTCCGAGGATTTCTCCAGCAGCAGGGCGGCATTGCGGCCGAAAATCTTCTCGTAGGCGGGGCTGACGTAGGTAATCCATCCGGACTCGGGATCGGTGGTCCAGAATACTTCCGGGACGTTGGTCGCGAGCTGGCGAAACTTCTGTTCGCTCGCCGCCAGCGCACGCTTGGCCGACTCCCGCTCCGCCTCGCGCTGCATGTTCGTCAGCGCAAACGAGATGTTCGCCGTCATTTCGGTCAGCAGCGCGACCAGCTCGTCAGTAAAGAAGCCTATTTCGTCGCCATGCAGATTGATCACGCCGACGGCTTTCCCGTCCCGTCGCAACGGGAAAGTGGCGAGCGATCTTACGCCGGCGGCCAGTGCCTGTTCTTTCCATGGCGCAACACGCGGCTCCGCAAGAAAATCGTTGACGATATAGGGCCTGTCATCGCGAACCGCAGAGCCGGCAAAGCCGCGACCCTCCGGAATGCCCGGATCGACCGAGACACGCAGGCGCTGATACACGTCGCTGGCAGGGCCTTGAATCGCCTGCGGCACTATCCAGCCTTTGTCATCGACCAGGCCGATCCAGGCCAGGCAGAGGTGGCCATGTTCGACCGCGACACGACAGACTTCTTCGAACAGCGCCCGCGGCTCGTGGATATGGATGATTGCGCGATTGGTCTGGGAAAGAGCCTCATAAAGGTCTTTTTGGCGCCTCAGTTCCTGCTCGGAAAGCCGCTGCAACGTCACGTCGGAGGCGGCACCGCGGTAGCCCTTGAACCGGTTGCTCTGGTCGTAGAACGGCTCGCCGCTAACGCGGATCCAGTGCGCCGCGCCATCCTGGCTGAACCGGCGATAGGTGAAATCCCTGAAAGGCAGTTGCTTGCGGCAGGTTTCCTCGTGGGCATCCCAGTCCGCCGAGGCGAGATCGATACCCGGTAATTCCCTGCGCGTCAGCCCGATGGTCGTCACGCCGATGTTTACGGCCCCTGCATCGGCCTCGGAAGAAAGAAACGTGATGCGCCGCTGCTCGTCTTGTTCCCAGTACCAGTCGGCGGACAATGTGGCGAGGCTGCGGAATCGCGCTTCGCTTTCGCGCAATGCGGCAATGGCACCGCGGCTCCGCACCTCCGACCGCAGGCTCAGCCAATAAAGCCAGCCCAATCCGCCGATGAGGATAAGCGCCAGGCAGGACGCGCTTTTCCATGCGAATGCAATGCTGATGTCGCGCTGCGTCTGCAGATCCCGTATGCGCGACAGCTGGCTTGCATCGAGCACCCCGAACAAATTCGCTATGCGTTCTTCGAGCATTTCTTCCTCGCCAGACCCGACGTAGCGCTGCGCTGCATCCGCCCCTTTCGCGCGGCGCAGATCCATGACGTTGCGCATCAATGTGACGTCCGCCGCCAGGGCCGATTCCAGATTCCCCAGCGCCTGGGCGTCCAATCTGCGCAGATCGTCGCGGAGTTGCGCCCATCTGGCGTCGATGCGGGCTATGGCGTGTTCGAAATTATCGGCGAGCTTTACGTTTCCCGAATGCAGAAAAGCATCGTAATAAGCTTGCGCTGAAGAGCGTTCGAGCTTGAATTGATCAAAGCGATGCATTACTTGATGGGCGGCGGTAATGCTTCGCTCTTCCTGCAGGATGGTAGACACCACCTTCATCGAAATGGGCACGAGCAACCCCACAACGACGATCGCGAGGACAAGTCCCAGCAACGCATGGCGCGCTATCCCGCGATCGAGTGCGGCCCCGAGCGGACGCAAGCGGCGCGGACCAGCCCCGGTCCAGACCCTCATCGGGCACGCTCGTCTCGAAGACATGGCATACAGGGCCACCTTGGGCCAGGACCGGATTATCGTCGCAGGTAAATCTGATTCACGTGCGGCATGCCGCGGCGCACCAAAGAAAATGCACCGGGCTTCGAAATTTACTTTTGCCGGGATATGGATATTCGGCCAAAATTTAGCCCCCTGGTGCGCCAAGAGCAAGTGTCCCCAGTCGATATGTCCGCTCACATCGCCGTGGTCGACCCGTATACGCTTTATCCTTTGCGCTGGTCACTGCGGCGGCCAACCCGCGAATCCGCGATGCCCGTGGCGACATTTGGCGTACAGGAGGCCTGATGTCCCCGGAACCTGCAAGAGACTGGATCGGCGAATATGCGAAGAGTCACGAACATCCGGTGAATCGGGTCTGCCATATGGTGGGCATTCCCCTGGTCGCCGGCTCCATACTGCTGTTCGCTGTTCTGTTTTTCCGGCCTGATTTCTGGCCGATACCCGTCTCCTTGTTCGTGCTCGGCTGGATTTTCCAGTTCGCGGGCCATTACGCAGAAGGCAAACCGCCCGAGTTTTTCCATGACTGGCGCTTCCTCTTCATCGGGCTGCGCTGGTGGATCGCGAAGATGCGGGGGAAAGCCTGAAGACTGACGACTGGTGACTGGTGACTGGTGACTGGTGACTGGTGACTGGTGACTGGTGACTGGCAAAGTCTAGCGCCGGTTTTTCATCCACGGCGAAATGTTATGCTCCGAATAATCATTAATCCAACGAGAGCGCGCGCGTGAAACACATCAACTGGGACAAGGTTCCCGCCGAAAGGCTGAACGACAAGTTCGTCCGCAAGCTGGCCTGGGACGGCAAGATCATGATCGGGCAGACCTTGGTCGAGAAGGGCTATGTCGTACCGCTGCATTCGCACGACAATCAGCAGGTGACATTCGTTACCGACGGCGTCTGGCGCTTCAAGCTCGAGGGCAAGACGGTGGACGTTGGCCCGAACGAAATGATCTTCATCCCGGCCAATGTTCCCCATACCGCCGAAGCGATCGAAACACTGGTTGCTTATGATGTTTTCACGCCGCCGCGCGAAGACTGGATCAACGGAGATGACGCCTATTTGCGCGCGAAGTAGGCTGCGCGCCATAAAAAAAGCCGGGACAAGCCCGGCTTTTTTTATGCCTGGTCGCGAAGTCAGTTCTGTGGCTTCCAGTTCTTGGCCATTTCCTTGGCCTCGGTGATCTGCTCGGGCGTCATTTTCTTTTCGATCTTCTTGATCTCCTCCTGGGTATAGAGAGACTCTCGATGGCTGGTCTTGGGATTGTTGGCTGACAGCGTCAGCCACATGTCGGCCTTTGGCAAATCCTTGGCCAGGCCCTTTCCCGTCGAATAGATGATGCCCAGGTAGTACTGGGAGCGCCCGTCGCCCTGGTCGGCAGCTTTCTGAAACCATTTGACCGCCTCGACCTGGTTGGGCTTGACGCCGAAGCCGTTGTGAAAAAGGAAGCCGACGAAATATTGGCCGTCGGCATTGCCCTGATCCGCGAGCGCCTGAAATTCTTCCATGGCCTTGGCGTAGTCGCCTGCCGTATAGGCCGCAATACCTTCGTCCATCCCCGCCCAGGCTGCGAGCGGAAGCAGAAATGCAATCACTATGATAAAACGCTTCATTGGATATCCCCGGAACGATTCAGATCAGGATTGTAACGCGCCTGCGGCGCGCTGCGCCGACATGGCACGCGCGAAGAAGTTGAGGCGCCGGGGCTGTCGTCCAATTTGTGGCCACGATCACGCGGATCGCGGCTGAGCCCTGACCGGGCTCTCAAGGTGGGAGGATTTTACAGACGGCGCCCCTGATGCAGCTTCGGGTCCGTACTCATGAAGGCGGTCATAACCGCCTTACCATCGCCATCACCCAAGCGACTGAAACCCAGTCCCGGCCGCCAATAAAAAGTGTCTGCCTGAAACGGCTGCATGTAAAGGAGCAATTTGTAAGAGTCCGCGACGCGCCTCTGCTAGGTGCGTCGCAGAGGAAAGAGAAAAGGTTAAAGGGGAAAGGGGAAAGGGAAAGACGAAGTCCGCAATGCATCAGGCTTTTACCTTTTGCCTTTCCTCTTTCCTCTCGCTTCTCGCCCCTTTGCGTCTGCCGCGGACGCGGCGGGCGGCTAGTGGCTAGACGACCCTGTTGCGGCCCTCGGATTTTGCTCGATAGAGCGCCTTGTCCGCGTCCGCGATTACCTGCTCCGGCGTTTCAGCACGGCCCTGCCTCTCTGCAACGCCTATGCTGACCGTGACCGAGATCCATTTATTGATACTGGGGGAGGCTGGCTTGGCGTTGCCCGCCACGGGATGCCGTTGTCGCCCGCTGTCACGGAGCATCACCTTGTAACTGTCGATGTTCGCGCGCAGAGATTCGAGGTGCTGCATGACGCTGGCACCGCGCCTGCCCGCGAAAAGAATCACGAATTCCTCTCCGCCATAGCGATACGCGGTGCCCCCGCCGCCGACCCGCTGCAACCGTGCCGCCACCAGCTTGAGGACCTGATCACCCACGTCGTGACCCCATGCGTCATTGAAGGCTTTGAAGTGATCGATGTCCACCATGGCCAGCGTAAAGCCGCCATCAAGAGACTCGAGGCGCTCGTTCACCGCGCGGCGGCCGGGCAATCCGGTCAACTCGTCGTAAAACGCCAGGCGGTGGGAATCCTGCAAGACGGCAAACGCGACGATCATGCCGGCAATCGTGCAAAACCATGCGAATGCACCCGGCGACGGCAATCCGTTGCACGCCAGCGCAAAAGATGCGGCGGCGGCTGCGAATGCAGCATCGATTACCGAACCGCGCATCACGGCGCATACGGTCGCGATGACCACCGCAGCAACCGTGACGAGGATGCCCAACTGCGGAACATGGATGCCGGCAAGCGAGGCGTGTTCGAAAATCGGGCGGTACAGCGCGTCGGTAAATTCGACTGCGTCGGATAGCACGATCGCAGCTATGGCACCGACTTCGATCAGCGGCAACGACAGCCTGCGCAGTCCCGGCGCGTTCAGCGCACCGCGCTCCCGCAGCAAGGTGAAAATGGCGATGTTGAAGGGTACGAATACGCAGAGTGCCGCATAGACCGTTTGCGACATGACCCCCGAATTCTCGCGTTCCAGTACAAAGACGAATGCAAAATAAGCGAGCGTGAGGGATAGCAGGACAAAAAAGGCACGCCCGCGCCTGAACGCAAGGCTGAGCAGGAGACCGCTCGTCAATATCAGATAAGGCCCATGGACCTTGAGTCCCGACAGGTAACCGGGAAGGACTGCGTGGCCCGCGAGCAGCAGCGCAATTCCCCAAACGCCTAGCGGCACAGCGAAATTGCCGAGTACGTTGCCGATCGCCGCAGACGCGGGGAATTCCTCGACCACAAACTCGTTGCGACCTACCAGATCCACGGCATCTCCACGGTGATGGATACGAGCCGTTTCCGATGCATCGGCGCTATCCTTTTTATCCGAGGATGGTCTCAACACGAACACCTGATCGACAGCGTCTCATCTGCAAGAGACATACCAGCGGGTAATTCGTTCGTCCACGGGTACGGGCAACGTAACTCGTGCAATCTTTGTTGGTGACTGACGACATCTGCGCAAGTGCTCGAGTGCAAGCCGCTGAGCACGAGCGTGTTTGTCCATGTCGTCGCCCGGCTACACGAAGGCCGATAAAGGGCCGAATCGGACAGTCGAACGGATTGATTGACGTATGACGGCTTTTTTCGAGCCGGGAATTGCGATGCGTTTCGTATCGGCTATCTGCTTCGCTTCCGTTAAGACCCGCAGCCCGACATCACAACCGGCCCTCCCGAAACCGTTTCACACCCCATCGCGCCAAGCCTGGCCTGCTTTCTCGAATAGCCGATTGGCCTGCGCCGGTCCCCAACTTCCGGCGGGATAGGTGTGAACGTAATTGCCTTCCTGCTCCCAGAACTTCAGGATCGGATCCACTACCCGCCACGCCCATTCCACCTCGTCGAATCGGATGAAGTTGGTGGCGTCGCCGCGAATGATGTCCGAGAGCAGTGCTTCATAGGCGTCGGGCAGGGGTTCGCTATCCTGCCGATAGCCGGCGTTCATCTGGATCACGTGCGTCTGCATTCCCAGGCCCGGCTGCTTGGCATGTATTTCCAGGTGCATGCTTTCATTGGGCTGCAGGCTGAGCAGTATCCAGTTCGGCGTCATGTTTTCCAGCGACGTATTGCGGAACAACTGCTGTGGCGGGTCGCGAAACCTCAGGGCGATCATCGACATCTGCTTCGCCAGCCGTTTCCCGGTGCGCAGATAAAAGGGCACGCCGCGCCAGCGCCAGTTGTCGATGAGGAACTTGGCGGCAACATAGGTTTCGGTCGTCGAATCCTGGCCCACGCCGGCTTCGCCGTGGTAACCCGGCACTTGCCGGCCTTCCACCGTCCCGGGGCCATATTGGGCGCGCACTGCCTGTGCCTGGACCGTGTCCCGGGCAATCGGACGAATGGAGCGCTGCACTTTTACTTTCTCATCGCGCAGCGTATCGGCCTCGAACGCCGCCGGCGGCTCCATTGCCACCAGCGTCAGCAATTGCATCATGTGATTCTGCAGCATGTCGCGCATGGCACCCGACTTGTTGTAGTAGTCGGCGCGCGTCTCGATGCCGGCCTGTTCGCCGACCGTGATCTGCACGTGGTCGATGAAATTCCGGTTCCACAGCGGCTCAACCATCAGGTTGGCGAAACGGAAGACCAGCAGGTTCTGCACGCTTTCCTTGGCCAGGTAATGGTCGATGCGGTAAACCTGTTGCTCGTCGAAATGCTGATGCAGCAGTTGATTCAGACGCTGCGCACTCTCGATATCCTCGCCGAAGGGTTTCTCCACGACGATGCGGTGCAGGCCGCGCGGACGATTCAAGCCGACCGTCGCCAGATTGCTGACGATGGCGCCAAAGTCCTCGGGTTTGACGGCGAGATAGAACGCGATGTTCGAGCACACGCCGGTCTTCGGCTTGCCCAGCTCCTCGAGCAGGCGCTTGTAGGCATCGACGTCCTGCAGATCGCCGCGAACGTAGCTGAAGCGCGCGGCGAAGCGGGCAAAACACTGCGGCGTGAATTGCGCCCCGAGCTTTTGTCGCAACGCCTGCTCCATGTGAGCAGTCCAGTCGGCGTCCTTCCAGTCGCGCCGCGCAAACGCGACAAAATTGGTGACGTCGGGCAGCCGCTTTGCCAGTTCCAGCCGGTAGAGGGCCGGCAGGAGCTTGGTTGCCGCCAGATGGCCGGTGGCGCCGAAGATGACGAAACTGCACGGATATAAGGTGTCTTCCTGATTCACGTTTGTACCTGCATCGAGGAATGTTAGGTTCGTCTGGCAGACATCATTTATACACGTTCAGCCGCAAGAACATGAAATCCGGCGAATCTTCTCGCGCTTGCCGGTGCGATTGACTCGCATCGGCCGCGGCACCAAACTTCCCGGAATTCATCCGCACCCGCAAGGAGATGTTCATGCGTTACGCAACATGCTATGTCGCCGGCTTCCTGACGATTCTTTCCGCCGGTAGTTTTGCGGCCGACATCAGGGGCGACCTCGATCGGCTGGCCGACGAGCTCGAACCCAGGGTGATCGAATGGCGGCATGACATCCACGAGCATCCCGAACTCGGCAACCGAGAATTCCGCACTTCCGCCATCGTAGTCGAACACCTCAAGGCCCTTGGATTCGAAGTCAAGACCGGTGTGGCGCACACCGGCATCGTGGCGCTGCTGAAGGGCGGCAAGCCGGGGCCGGTCGTCGCATTGCGCGCGGACATGGAC
>JANXPQ010000213.1 GCA_025357235.1 Betaproteobacteria bacterium | reverse complement strand
CGCGCGAATATCAGCTTGATCGACCGTCGCTACAGATGGCCCCGCCGCGTTCCCTATCTGGTCAAGAGCTTTGCAATTCACCCATCGCGCTTCGTGGGCAGGCTCTGTTCGTCTCCATTGACACAGAAAGCCATATCAACGGGAGGTATGCCATGCGAAGCATTCTGAACAAGCTGGTAGGTTTCGTGCTTGCCGCGTTGATCGTGCTGGCGCCGATGCGCTTGGCATTGGCGGGCGAACGGGAAGAATTTGTGGTGTTTGGCGACAGCCTGTCCGATCCCGGAAATGAATTCGTGGTGCTGAGGAGACTCGGAACCCCTCCCTTCGTCACCGTCCCTCCCTTCCTCAGCCTGATTCCCGATGCTCCTTACGCCCGTGGCGCGCTGCACTTCAGCAACGGCCCGACTTGGATCGAGCAGCTGTCGGTGCTCGATCATGCAGTGCCGAGCGCAGGACCGGAACTCGTTCTTCCCAGGGTGTTCTCCAATTACGCGGTCGGCGGAGCGCGGGCGCTGGGGTCAGACCCATACGATCTGTCGGGGCAGGTCAACTTGTTCCTGGGAGACTTCCGCGGGCGTGGACCCGCTGGCGCGCTCTACGTGTTGTGGATGGGCGGCGACGACCTGCGCGACGCCCTGGAAGCGCTTGCGGCGGATCCCAGTGGGGCGACGAGTCAATCCATCCTGCAACGGGCGGTCTCTTCCATTTACAGCAACCTGCTCACCCTGTACGGCGCTGGCGCGCGCAGGTTCCTCGTCCCCAATGCGCCGGACATCGGCTCGGCGCCGGCCATTCTTCTTCAGGGCCCGGGGGTGCAAGGCGCGGCCAGCTTCCTTTCGTCTCAGTTCAACAGTGGGCTCGCACTAGCACTGGCGGGCCTGGACTCAATGCCCGGAGTGAAGATCGTGCGCCTAGACGTATTCACTATTGTCCAAACCGTCGTCGCCGCGCCCGCGGACTTTGGATTGACGGATGTCAAGGATCCGTGCATCAGACTGGACACACTGGTGCACGCTTTCTGCGCGAGGCCAGACCAGTTTCTCTTCTGGGACGGCATCCATCCGACGGTTGCCGGCCATCGGATCCTGGCGAGGTACGCGAATACGGCCTTGGGCGGCAAACCGGGAACGCGTTAGCACGCACTGGCGCCGGAAGGAGCCGGCCCGGTGTCGGTCCCAGCGTAATGTCTTGGGAAGCGTAGCGCAGCAGATTTTGCTTTTGCGGAGGGTCGAGAAGCGGGCTCGAGAAAGCTATCGACAAGCCCTCGCGCACGAGCTGGGCATGTGACCGTTGGAAGCGGAGTGTCACTTTGCGCTCGGGGAGCTTTCGGCCTAGTGACCGTGCTATCGGGAGAACCGTACGTCGACAGCGGGTCGTGAGCGGAACTTGCGGTTCCGGCGTCCTCTCTTGCTTTCTTCCCTGCGTCCATAGGGTGAGTCGCCTACGGCGCAAGCTGCTGCGTCATCGCGCCTGATTTTCAGATTGGCCACAGCGCGCAACTGATGTCGCGCACAATGCGGCCTTACGCCTTCGCCTCCCGGGTCCGCTGCCATGATCCCGTTTTCCATTCTCGATCTTTCCCCGATTCCCAAAGGCGCGAGCGCGGCCGTGGCATTGCGCAACACGCTGGAGCTCGCGCAGCACGCCGAGGGCCTGGGCTACCAGCGTTACTGGCTCGCCGAACATCACAACATGCCGGGCATTGCCTGCGCCGCCACCTCGATCGTCATCGCCCACGTTGCGGGCGGCACCAAGACCATTCGCGTAGGCTCCGGTGGCATCATGCTGCCGAATCATTCGCCGCTGGTCGTCGCCGAACAGTTCGGCACACTGGCTTCGCTGTATCCGGGGCGCATCGATCTCGGCCTGGGCCGCGCACCGGGGACAGACATGCTGACGGCGCGCGCCTTGCGGCGCGACATGGAAGACAGTGCCGAGCAATTTCCGCTGGATGTGCAGGAACTGCAGAACTATTTCGCCGCAGCGCAGGCGGGGCAGCAAATCCGTGCGGTGCCCGGAACCGGGCTTGAAGTCCCGATCTGGTTGCTGGGTTCGAGCCTCTTCAGCGCGCAGCTTGCGGCGATGCTCGGTTTGCCGTTTGCCTTTGCCTCGCATTTCGCGCCCGACATGATGAGGCAGGCGCTCGACATCTACCGCAGCCGCTTCGAGCCCTCCAGGCAACTGGACCGGCCTTACGCCATGCTCGGCGCGAATGTGCTCGCCGCCGATACGGACGCGCAGGCGCGGCGACAGTTCACCTCGCAACAGCAATCCTTCATCAATCTCAGGCGCGGGACGCCCGGACAGGTGCCGCCGCCGATCGACGACATCGATGCCTACTGGTCTCCCGCCGAAAAGGCGATGGTGGAACGCTCTCTCGCCATTTCTTTCGTGGGGTCTGCATATACGGTCGCTGCCGGGCTTGCGCCTTTCATCGAATCTTTGCAGCCGGATGAGCTGATGATCACGGCGCACATCTACGATCAGGGCGCGCGCCTGCGTTCGATCGAACTCATCGCGTCTGTGCGCGACAAGCTGGATCAGACACGAAAAGCAAAGGGCGGAACTGCGAAGGCAGGTTAGTCCGTGGCGCGAGAGGCCATGCGCCTAGAAACTTTCCTTGAACGGCCGCAGGTCGATTTCCTGCGCCCAGGCCGACCGGGCCTGGCGATGAATCTGCCAGTAAGTCTCGGCGATCGCGTCGACGCCGAGCAGGCCGTCCTCGCCGCGCTCCTTGACGATCTCCGGACGATTGCGGCGCAGGCGATCGCCGTCGATGCCGCCGTCGATCACGACATGCGCGACGTGGATGCCCAGGGGGCCGTATTCGCGCGCCATGCTTTGCGCCAGCATGCGCAGGCCCGCCTTGGCTGCCGCGAAGTGGGCGAATCCCGGTTTGCCGCGCAGGCTGCCCGAGGCGCCGGTGAACAACACCGTGCCGCGTCCCAATGGCACGAGCCGGCGTGCCGCCTCGCGTCCGACGAGGAATCCGCCGAAACAGCCGATGCGCCAGAAGTCTTCGAACATCTGCGCGGATAGCTCGCGAAAATCCAGCTTGCGGTTGTTGCCCGCGTTGTAGGCGACGAGGTCGAGCGGGTCCAGTCCGACGCGTGGAGACATGGCGCGATCGAACAGGCGGATGACGTCCTCTTCGCGCGTCGTGTCCGTCAATACCGGTTCGGCGCTGCCGCCTTTGGACGCGATGGTGCGCACGACCTGTTCGATCTTGTCAGCGCTGCGTCCCGCGACGAATACATGATGTCCGCCTTCGGCAAAGCGTCGGCAGAGCGCGGCACCAAGACCAAGTTCGGCGCCGACACCGACTACGATTGCGACGGGTTTACCCACGTTGCTTTCCTCCTTTGTAGGGTGCTTTCGTGAACCACGCACCGGACGCGATCGCAGCCGCGATGACGACGCCGTAGACAACAAGCGCCACCGTCAGGGCACCGAACAATCCGTTGAGCGAACCGGTCATCCGCAACATGATCCACCCTCCACCGATGCCGATGGCAAGGCGGAATGCGCTCCCGACCAGCGGCCACAGCAGGCGACCGGCGCCCTGCGACGCGAAATAGAGCGACAACCCCAGGCCGAAAAATCCATATGCCGGTCCGACGATGCGCAGGTACGCCTCGCCGGTTTCGAGCATGCGCGGGTCGGCGCCGAACAAGCTCAACCACGCATGCGGCCAGATCGCAACCACGACACCGATGGTTTCAGTCAGGGCGAATGCGATTGCACCGCCAGTGAGGGCGATGCGCAGGGCGCGCGCGTGCTGACCGGCGCCGATGTTGGTGCCGACAAGCGCCACCATCGGAGCGCCAAGGCCGAATACCAGCGGGATCAACAAATATTCGAGCCGGGCTCCGGTGCCATAACCGGCAACGGCATTGGGCCCACCGGCAATGCCGACGAGCGCCGTGGCCAGCGCGAACACGAACGTGGTCTGGAAAGTATTGATCGAACCGATGGCCCCAACGCGCAGAATGTCCACGAACAGAGTCTTGCGCAATCGCGGCAGGACTGGACGCACGACGGATCGCCCGCTCCAGAGATACCAGGCCAGAACGGCCGTGGTCAGCGCAGTGGTCAGCAATACGGCTATCGCGCCGCCGGCAATGCCCAGCGCTGGCACCGGGCCGAATCCGAATATCAGAATGGGCGAGATTGGAACCAGCAGGATCACGCCGCCGCAAACCGCTACCGACGGGACCAGCATATTGCCCGTTCCCCGCAGCACGCTGGCCAGCGCATTCATGAACCATACGAGCGCGGCGCCGGCAAATGCGACATTCGAGTAGTCCAGCGCCGCCTGCAACGAGCCGGCCTCGCCGCCCATGGCGTGGTAAATCTGCGGGCCGAAGGCGATGAACAACACTGTGAACAAAAGACCCAGCGAGACATTGATGATCATCGCATGCATGACGAAGGCGTCGGCGTCTTCCCGCCGTCCGGCGCCGAGAGCCCGCGCAATCGCCGACGAAATGCCTCCGCCCATTGCGCCCGCCGATAGCATCTGCATCAGCATGAAACCGGGAAATACCAAAGCCATTCCCGCCAGCGCGTCGGTGCCGAGGCGCGAGACGAACCAGGTTTCGATGAGGCCGGCGGCAGCTTGCGCGACCATGATCAGGACGTTGGGCCACGCCATGCGCAACAGCGTCGGCACGATGCGTCCTTCCAGCAGGAGGCGGGTGCGCGGGTTGAGTGCGGCGCGCTGGCCGGCGATGTTCACCGTTGCGGTAGCCGGTGCGTTCAAGAACGGACCTTGGATTTGCGGATGCTGTGACGCTCGAAGGGCGCCAGGGGAGCACTTGCAGCATGGGTGACACCCCACGTGCTCGATGCGAGCTTGCGCCGCGTCGCTTCGCCGGCCGCGGGACCGGGCGCGACGACATACTCGGGTCCGGTCAGCGGTCGTCCGGTCTTGCGATCGACCATCACGGGATCCGCAGTTGCGCCGGTCTTCGCATGCACGAGCAACACGCTCGCCCCTTCGGGCGCGAAATGCTTGTTGCCCCAGGCTTGCATGGCCACGATGACCGGCTGGAAGTCGCGGCCGCGCTCGGTCAGCACATACTCGTAGCGGGGCGGGCGGTCACTGTAGCGGTGCTTTTCCAGGACGCCCGCCTTGACGAGCGCGCCCAGGCGCCGGGTCAGCATGTTGGGCGCGATGCCCAGGCTTTCCTCGAACTGGTCGAAGCGCGTCATCCCGTGCAGGGCGTCGCGGATGATGAGCATGCTCCACCATTCGCCGACCCGCTCCAGGCCGCGCGCGACCGGGCATTGCATCTTGCCGAAGCTCTTGTGTTTCATGCCTGGCATCCTAGTCCTGTCACTTTCATTATGCAAGTTACTAGGCCCCGGAGGGCTGCCCTGGGCCATGGGTTAAACTGGCCGCATGAACAAGCACGCGGACCACGAACGATGAGGCTGACCGAACTTCTCGGCATCGAACTGCCGGTCATCCAGGCGCCGATGGCGGGCGCGCAGGCGAGCGCGATGGCCATCGCGGTGTCGAACGCGGGCGGGCTCGGCTCGCTGCCGTGCGCAATGCTGACGGCGGAAGGTCTTCGCAAGGAGATGGAGACGATCAAGGCGCAGACGACCAGGCCTTTCAACGTCAACTTCTTCTGCCATATGGCGCCGGTTGCCGATGCCGCGCGCGAATCCGCATGGCGCGCGGCGCTCGCGCCTTACTACAGGCAATACGGAATCGATCCCGCGGGCATTCCGGCCGGACCGGGGCGCGCGCCTTTCAGTGCCGGGTTTGCCGAGGTGCTGGAGGAGTATCGGCCGGCGGTGGTGAGCTTTCATTTCGGGTTGCCGTCCGCGGATCTGCTGAAGCGGGTAAAATCCTGGCGCTCGAAAATTTTCTGCTCGGCAACGACCATAGAAGAAGCGCTTTGGCTCGAAGCGCATGGCGTCGATGCGGTCATCGCGCAAGGCGTGGAGGCGGGCGGGCATCGCGGCATCTTCCTGTCCGATGATCTCAGCACGCAGGTCGGCACATTCGCGCTGTTGCCGCAGGTCGTGCGTGCCGTGAAGGTCCCGGTCATTGCCGCCGGCGGCATCGCCGATGCGAAAGGCGTTACCGCCGCACTGGCGCTGGGTGCGGCCGGCGTGCAGATCGGCACTGCCTATCTGTTGTGCCCGGAATCCACCATCACCGCCGTGCACCGCAAGGCGCTGAAGAGCGAAGCGGCGCGCCACACGGCGCTGACGAATCTTTTTACCGGCCGGCCGGCGCGCGGCATCATGAACAAAGTGATGAGGGAGCTCGGCCCCGTCAGCAACCTGCCACCCGCATTCCCGCTGGCGACATCGGCCATCGTCCCCTTGCGTGCAAAGGCGGAAGCCGAAGGCTCGGGCGATTTTTCTCCGCTATGGTCGGGCCAGAATGCGACCGGATGCAAGGAAATACCGGCAGCACAACTTACGAGGGAATTGGCGGCCGGTGTTTAGCCGGTAGAGGAAAGGTAAAAGAGGAAAGAGGAAAGAGGAAAGAGAACGACGCTGCGCATCGGCTGTGTACCCGTTACCTCCGGCTTTCCTCTTAATGCTTTATGCTTTTTCTCTTGCGCATCGTTCTGAACGGTCGTTTTTGCGATATGTATGTCATCCGTAAGCGCACCAGCCCGCTGGCGATTTATCGGATGCCGGCCGGGCTTGCAAAAATTCGGGGCGCAGCCTATAAAATGCCGAAAAGAACAATGACAGCGTCACGTTGATTCTTGGTAAGAAAAAAACTGGCCGCCATCCAGGCGTGGTGTGTTCTCTGCCAGAACGGGTTTCGCCTTAGAGTCGAAGCCGGTTAGTCCGGAACCCCGGGGCTGTTCCAGCCCTCCCTCGGTGGATCTTGTCGCCACCTGCATTCCAGAGCAATTGCCATGCGCGATCCAGTCAGGTCCGGGCGTGTCGCTTGGTGTGGTGGGGCGTCGAATCGATTATTCGTCGGGGAGCGAAAAATGCGTTCAATAATTCTTTTGGTGGCCTTCTTCTTTTTTTCGTTGTCGTCCGGTGCCTTCGGGCACGAGGGAAACACCGATGAGGAGAGCGAGGGGCAGTTCGGCAGCGTCCATTTCGCAACCACCTGCGGCAGCGCGGCCCAACCGGCATTCGATCGCGGTGTCGTCGCGCTGCATAACTTCTTCTTCGTGGGGGCCAGGAAGTCGTTCAACGAAGCGCTCGAGCGGGACCCCGGTTGCGGGATTGCCTATTGGGGCCTGTCGATGACCGCTCTGGGGAACTGGCTGGTGAATCCGCCATCCGCGAAGGCACTGTCCGACGCCAGCGCGGAACTGCAGAAGGCAATGACCGTCGGGGTGGGATCGGAACGGGAGCGGGATTACATGTCTGCCTTGCAGGCGCTGCTTACGGAGACGGACCGGCGCGACCATCTTTCGCGCGCAACGGCCTATGAGAAGGCGATGGAATCCGTTTATACGCGCTATCCGGAAGACTTGGAGGCCGCGGTCTTCTATGCACTTGCGCTGAATCTCACGGCATCGCCGACAGACAAGTCCTATTCCAATCAACTCAAGGCTGCAGATATTCTGGACAAGGTATCCGCAATCCAACCTGACCATCCGGGCGCACTCCACTACCTTATCCATAGCCTCGACTATCCATCCCTTGCCAGGCGCGCCTTGCCGGCAGCGGAGCGTTATGCGAAGGTCGCACCAGCTGCGCCTCATGCTTTGCATATGCCGTCGCACACTTACTCGATGCTAGGCGAATGGCCGGGCTCGATCCAATCGAACAAGGCGGCCTTGGTGGCAGCGGCGGATTCAATGGCAAAAGGACTGTATTCGCAGCCCGCATTGAACGGAGCCACGGCGCACTACAACGACTTCATGATCTATGCGGAGTTGCAGATGGGACAGGACGCGGCCGCCAAGAGAATAGTCGATGACGTACTCGCGTATCAGTTGGTGCATGACCTCACCAAAGATGCCATATATACCCAGACCGGATTTGCGGCAATTCCGGCACGCTATGTCCTGGAACGCAAGGCATGGCCCGAGTCCGCTCGCCTCGAGCCGCTGCAGAAAACCTGGGCTTACGCCGAGGCAATGACGCGCTTTACCCGGTCTCTCGGCGCCAGCCACACCGGCAATGGCGAGTTGGCGCGCGCCGAAATCCGGGAACTGGAAAAGCTCCGTCAGGCTGCGGCAGCCGCCCAGCAGGGCTATTGGGTCGGACAGATAGAAGTCTTGCGGCTCGCTGCATCCGCGTGGCTGGTCCATGCGGAGGGGTGGACGGATTCCGCGTTGCAGTTAATGCGGCAGGCGGCGGATATGGAAGATTCCAGCGAGAAACATATCGCGATGGAAAACCGGCTTTATCCCATGCGCGAATTGCTGGGGGATTTGTTGCTCGAGACCGGGCAACCCGCCGCGGCACTGCCTGAATTCGAGACGTCACTGTCCAACATGCCTAACAGGTTCAATGGGATCTATGGCGCAGCGAAAGCCGCTTACCTCGCCGGAGAGAAGGACAAAGCGCGCGAATACTTCAAGAAGCTCCTAGCCCTTGCCGCCGACGCGGATACCGAAAGGCGGGAACTGATCGAGGCGCGGATGTCGATCGCGGCGAAATAGCGCCCCGGCCCGCATTGAGTGAAAGTGAGGAGAAGGCCATAAAACAATGGAGAACGTCATGGACGTCAAATTGCTCGCGCAGGAAACGGCGCTGGTCACTGGCGCTGCATCCGGTATCGGACGCGGCATCGCAATCGCGCTGGCGAGGGAAGGCGCGCGTGTCGCGCTCAGCGACATCGACGCCAAGGGTGGCGAAGAAGCGGCCGCCGCGTTGCGGCGGGAAGGTTGCGACGCGAAGTTCATCGCGGCCGACCTCGCAGCCCCGGACGGCGCCGAGATGCTCCTGAACGGCGGCCTCGAACAGATCGGCACGCCATCCATTTTCGTGCATGCCGCGAGTCCCCGCCGCCTGGAGGCTGACAACATCCTCGACGTCAGCGCCGACACCTGGGATCGGATGCTTTCGGTGAATTTGCGATCCGGTTTCCTGCTTGCACGCGGCATCGGCCGGCGGATGATGACCGAAGGCGTGCGCGGCCGCATGCTGTTCATCACCTCGCTGC
Source organism: Betaproteobacteria bacterium (assembly GCA_025357235.1). Lineage (GTDB taxonomy): Bacteria > Pseudomonadota > Gammaproteobacteria > Burkholderiales > JACQAP01 > JACQAP01. The sequence continues at coordinate 6,873 of JANXPQ010000213.1, read as the reverse complement.
ATGCGGATTCCCCGCGCAATCTGCCGCACTACAGCGCCGCGAAGGCCGGCCAGACCATGGTGGTCAAGGAACTGGCCAGGGCGCTGGGTCCGCACGGTATTCGCGTCAATGCCATCGCGCCGGGCGCGATTCCGGGCGGTGGCTTCGACGCAAGCGGTGCGGGCATTGACCGGTTGATCCGCTGCACCAGCTTGCGCCGGCTGGGGACGCCGGAAGAAGTGGCGGGCATGGCGCTGGCACTCCTCGTCGACCGGTTTTCCGCCTACGTGACCGGCACCACGGTCGTCGTCGACGGAGGCATCGCGTTGCACAACTGGATCGAGCCTCCCGAGCTCTAGAACGGAAGAAGAGGAAGAAGGGAAGTCAGGCTGACCCGCAATTTCCGTCAACATCGCAGAGACTTCGAAGCCGGCCCGGTTCGATGCGCCAGAGCCGCTGTCCCGTAGCGGTTACTCGAACGCGTTCGTCAGGTCGCCCGCATTCGCCCGCACGCCGGGCAGCGGCTCCAGCGCGAAGCGCCGGGTGATGAATTTCAGAATCGACGTCGTATCGTACGGGGTGTGATCCACGGCACCCTTGCGCGCGAACGGCGACACGATGATCGTCGGTACCCGGCTTCCCGGTCCCCATCGATCGCCGGGCGGAGGCGCAACGTGATCCCAGAATCCGCCGTTCTCGTCGTAGGTCACGATGATGGCGACGTCACCCCAGAGCTTCGGGTTGCTGCGGATTCGCGCGATGACCTCGGCGATGTGCGCATCGCCCGACATCACATCCGTGTAGCCGGGATGCTCGTTCAGCTTCGCGGTCGGCTTGTAAAACGAGACCTGCGGCAATGTGCCGGCGTCGATGTCCGCCAGAAATTCCTCCCCGTCGCGCAGGTGTTGCTCGCGGTTCGCGGTGCCCGGGGCGAACCTTTCGAAATAGTTGAACACCTGGTGATGCGCCTGAAAGTTCACGTCGTTCGCGTTGTAGATGACCGACCGGTCCGCCAGTGCCCGCTTCCAACTGCCCGCGTACCAGGCCCAGGAAATGCCGCCATCGGAAAGCGTGTCTCCAATGGTCTTCATTCTCTGCGGCGGGAGCCGGCGAGGATTGTCCGAGTCGGCCAGTGCAGGGTCCCCGCCTGCGGCCGGGGCAATCGCGCTCGGCTGATACGGCGGCTGCAACGTGTTCACGGCAAATCCATCCGGCGTTACCGCGCCATCCTTCAGCAGGACCGGTCCTTCCATCGCTGACCTGGGCGAATCCTTCTGGCGCACCAGCCTTCCGTCAGTGTCTTCGACGACCATTACCTCCGGGGGGGGATCCCGGAATTCTGGCGTGCACGCGCACACGAACCAGAAGTGATTGAGGAACGAGCCGCCAAAGGCGCCCATGAAGAAATTGTCCGCGAGCGTGAATTCGCGGGCGACGGACCACATCGGCAGGCGGGCCCCGTCGTAGTAGCCCATCACCAGCGCGCCGGCATTCGACATCGCCACGAAGCGGTCGTTGCGCCCGCCGTCGATCTGCTCCCTGTGTTGATAGAAGCGGTGGACCAGGTCGCGCGTCTTGACGTCCAGCGGAATGTTGACCGGAGACTGGTCGATCCGGAACGGGCGGTTGGGGAGCGCCGCGGGAAAAGCCGGATCGGTCTCCCGGCTTTTCAGGTCCTTTTCGTTGGCCCATGCGGGCGGCAGCACCTTGAACGGAATCCCGTCGTGATCCACCTGCGGGATGTAGTTCGCCAGCGCATTGGCAATGCCGTTCGTGCCGGGGAACATTCCGTACAGGTTGTCGAAGCTCCGGTTCTCGGCGTAGATGACGACGATGTGCCCGATCTTCCCGATCGATGCCGCGTCGGCCGCGACAGAAGCCGAACAGAGGCCGACAATGGCAAGGCATGCCGCGAAGACCTGCACAAGCAAATCACTGCGAATCATTTTTCTGCTTTCCCTTTACTGAACCTGGAGGAACGGTTGCGCAGGGACAACGCCGCCGCGAAGTTGTTGCGTATCCCAGATTGATCCCGAATCCCCCCGCCTGATCTGCGCTCTACGCTTTGTTTCTGCGAATGCGATGCAGCGGTCCAATGCAATTGTCGGGCGACTCGGTCTCGCATGCCACCGTTATATGTTCCGAATGCCTATGTGCCTTGCCCGCTCTCATTGCCACCGGGTGCGGGGAGGTTCGTGGCCCGGTCACATTCGGCCCTGTCGCTTGATTATTGTCAAAGCCTGTGCAGGGGATTCTGCCAATGTTTAATATGTGGGAGAAGTGCTTGGGTCTTTGTCCGATACGACTGAGGGAGGCGATATGAAGGTTCTATTGAATTTCCACGCGATGGCAATCGTTTCGGCAGCGATGGTCGGCGCGTCCGCAGCTGCATTTGCTGCGGGACCGGTCGATGTCGGCAAGCGTGAATTCGAGGCGGCTTGTGCCGTCTGCCATGGCGTCAAGGGGAAAGGCGATGGGCCGTTGAGGGAAGAGTTGAAAAGCGGCGTGCCCGATTTGACGGTGCTGGCGAGGAACAACAAGGGCGTATTCCCCTTCGACCGCGTCTATCAAGTCATCGACGGAAGACAGGAGGTCAAGATCCACGGTCCTCGTGAGATGCCCGTATGGGGTAACAGTTTCCGGTCGCAAAGTTCGGTGTATTTCGAAGACTATCCTGCGTCCGACCCCGAGTCATCCGCTCGCAGTCGCATCCTTGCGCTGACCGAGTACCTGTATCGTCTGCAGAGCAAGTAAACGGATTTCGCCGGCTCGAGACGGCAGCAAGGGCCAGGCTTTGCTGCCGGCGGTGATTTGCGTCGAGGTTACGAAAATCCGGCTCGTCCTGATCGCGACGCATCACTGGCAGGCGGACATATTTCCGATGCGGCAGTGCCCAGGGCTTGCACTGCGGCACCATCGCCCTCATTTCCCGCGTATCCTGCCACGATTCTTCACGGTACCCCACATGACAAATTCCCGTATTGCACGGCCATCCGGCTTCACGCTGGCCGCCATCCTCGCGGCAGTTTTTTTCGCTTTGACGTCGATGGCGCCCGATGCAGCCGCCAAGCTTGGCGGCGGAAAGTCTTTTGGCAAGCAGTCTTCCACCGTCACCCAGCGGCAGGCTGCTTCTCCGTCGAAGCCCGCTGCAGCGCCGGAAGCTTCGAAGGCGACCCAGCCCCCGGTCACCGCGCCCGCGCCGCAACCCGCCGGCAATCGCTGGCTGGGTCCGCTCGCCGGCGTGGCTGCAGGCCTGGGCATCGCTGCGCTGCTGTCGCACTTCGGGCTCGGCGGCGCATTCGCCGACGGGTTGGGCAGCATCATGGTGATCGGGCTGCTGTTGATGGCGGGGGTGTTCATCTGGCGGATGCTTAGCCGCAGCACGGCTTCCTCGCCTGCTCCCGTGCGTCCCATGGAACCTGCCTATTCGACACCGGCACCACAATCCGGGAATGCAAACAGTGGAATGAGCGTGCTCGGCACGCCGCTCGCGGGATCGGCTCAGGCATCCGCGCCTGCGGACGTGCCTTGGGGCGTGCCCGCGGATTTCGACGTGGCCGGATTCGTTCGCATCGCCAAGGTGCAATTTCTGCGCATGCAGGCCGCGTCCGACGAAAAGAATTTGGCCGACATCCGGGAATTCACCACACCCGAAGTGTTCGCCGAGATCAAGATGCAAATCGATGAGCAAAAGGGCGCGGTCAACAAGACCGACGTAGTCAACCTCGATGCCGTCCTGCTCGGCATCGAGACCGGCTCGACGGAATATCTCGCCAGCGTGCGTTTCTCCGGTTCGATGCGCGAAAACAACCAGACCGAAGCCGCGCCTTTCGAGGAAGTCTGGAACCTCAGCAAACCGGTGGAGGGCCGGGGTGGATGGCTGCTCGCCGGCATCCAGCAACTGCAATGAAATGCCAGATCGGCGAAAGCCGGTCCAGCTAGTTGCACGTCGGGCCGGCAAGCGAGGGTGCCGCGCGGGCGACTTTGGAAAGTCTTATGGCAATAAAGAACAGTGCCGGAATTCTGCCCTATCGAATCCGCTCTGGAGTCCTCGAGGTTTTCCTGGTGCATCCCGGCGGCCCGTTCTGGGCAAAGAAGGATGCCGGCGCCTGGTCCATCCCGAAAGGCGAGTTTGAAGAAGGCGCCGATCCACTTGAAGCCGCGAAGCGGGAATTCTTTGAGGAAACTGGGACGCCGATCGACGGGAAATTCGTTTCTCTGACGCCGCTGAAACAACGCAGCGGGAAAGTGGTTCACGCCTGGGCGGTGGAAGGCGATATCGATTCTTCCACCGTCACCAGTAATACCTTCTCGATGGAATGGCCGCCTCGCTCAGGCAGGCAACAGGAATTTCCTGAGGTCGACAAAGGTGAATGGTTCGCCATGGCAGCCGCTCGGGAAAAACTGCTCGCCGGCCAGCACGGGTTTTTGGACGAACTGGAGCGCAAGCTTTGACGCTCGTCCGCTAACCTGTCTGCCGTTTGAGAAAATCCACGAGCAACTCGCTCACTCTTTCCGGCTGTTCCTGCTGCACCCAGTGTCCCGCGCCATCGACCAGATGGCAGCTCAGCATGTTCGTTACCGCGTCCTTCTGCATCTTGATTATGTCGCCGCCGGGCCTTTGGTAGATGCCCCAGTCGCTCTTGCCCGCGATGAAGCAGGACGGCACATCGATCGTGCGGCCGGAGAAGATTTTCGATTCACCGCCGCTTCGTTATTTGAGCTATTTGCTTTTGTATCAGGGCCGGGGTAACGTCCCCGCCTCTTCTTTTTTCAGACAGGCTCTTCGAGTGCAGACGGAAAGCCCACGCCATTCCGCAGCCTCCTCTTCCACGCTGACCCTGGTCGCTCTCGGTGTCGTCTACGGCGATATCGGCACCAGCCCGCTGTACGCGGTCAAGGAAACGTTTTCGCCGGGCCACGGCATTGCCCTGGTTCCGGAAAACATAATTGGCGGCGCATCTACTATCTTCTGGGCCTTGATGATCGTGGTCTCGTTGAAGTACGTGACTCTGGTTCTTCGCGCCAATAACCGCGGCGAAGGTGGAATCATGGCGTTACTCGCACTTGCCACGTCTTCGATTCGCGATCGCCCGCGATGGACCACTGCATTGTTGCTGGTGGGAGTGTTCGGTGCGTCGCTGTTTTACGGGGATGCAATCCTGACGCCCGCCATTTCGGTCCTGTCCGCCGTCGAGGGCCTGGAGGTGGGCACTTCGGCGTTCCAGCCCTATATTGTGCCCATTGCCGTGGCGTTGCTCGTCTTGCTGTTTGCCATCCAGAAGCACGGCACGCAGATGGTGGGCCGCCTGTTCGGACCGATATGCGCAATCTGGTTTATTGCGCTTGCCGCGAGCGGCATATGTGAAATAATCCGGCAGCCGATGATCCTCAAGGCGCTCGACCCGCGTCATGCTTGGCATTTCGCCACAGGCCACGGTATCGCGTCCTTTCTCGTCCTGGGTTCGGTATTGCTCGCGCTCACTGGGGCCGAGGCGATGTACGCCGACATGGGCCACTTCGGCAAGCGGCCGATTCGCATCGCATGGTTTGGTCTTGTGGCCCCCGCGCTGGTCCTGAATTACTTCGGCCAGGGCGCGCTGCTGATTGGCAATCCGGAAGCAATCAGCAATCCATTCTACCTCGCATTTCCTCCCTGGGCGCTGTTTCCGATGGTCGGACTGGCCACGGCGGCCACCATCATCGCCTCCCAGGCCACCATCTCGGGCGCGTACTCCATGACGCAGCAGGCCATCCAGCTCGGCTATCTGCCGCGGATGAATGTGCAGCACACTTCCGAGAAAACATTCGGCCAGATCTACATCCCGGCCGTGAACTGGATATTGCTCTTGCTGGTCATTGCCGCAGTGGTAGGCTTCGGTTCCTCGTCCCGTCTGGCGTCGGCTTACGGGGTCGCCGTCATGGGGACGATGGTGGCGACCACGTTTCTGACCTTCTTCGTCGTTCGCTATCGCTGGGGCTACTCGCTCTGGTTCTGCCTGCTCGCGACCGGTTTCTTCCTGGTTATCGACCTGACCTTTTTCGCCGCCGCCATGCACAAGGTGTTCGAGGGCGGCTGGTTCCCGCTTCTGTTCGGCTCGGCGGTGTTCATGGTCATGATGACGTGGAGACGAGGCCGGGAAATCCTGTTCCGGAAACTCAACGAATCGTCCGTCCCGTTGCCCGACCTGCTCGAGAGCCTGTTTCGCGCTCCGCCGCAGCGGGTGCAGGGAACGGCGGTGTTTCTCACTGCGTTGGCGGACGTCGCGCCGAACGCGCTACTGCACAGCCTGAAGCACTATAAAGTCCTTCACGAACGCGTAGTGTTCATGACGGTGGAGTTCCTGGACGTGCCCTGGGTGGCGGACAAGGAGCGCGTCCTCGTCGAGGAAATGCACAAGGATTGTTTTCGCGTGCGGGCGAAGTATGGATTCATGGAACAACCTGACGCGGTTCGCGCACTGGATGCGGCGCGAATCAAGGGGCTCACTTGCGAGCTGGCAGATACATCATTCTTCATTTCCCGGGAGAAGATCGTTCCGATCGCCGGCGCAGGCGGAATGGCGCTTTGGCGGGAGCGGCTGTTCGCGGCCATGGCGCGCAACGCGGGTAGCATCAGCGACTACTTCAATATTCCCGCCAACCGGACCGTCGAACTCGGTACTCGCATAGAAATATAGCGCTGCAACGACGTTCGCTCGCGGACAAAGTGCGCACGTGGCAAGCGCAGAATCGTACCTGGCCGGTCTGATCGCATGCGCCGCGGCTCGAGCAATTGCAGGGGCCGGTCCGGAAGTCAAGCTTGCCGCTTCAGAAAATCCACCAGCAACTCGCTCACTCTTTCCGGCTGTTCCTGCTGCACCCAGTGTCCCGCGCCATCGACCAGATGGCAGC
>JANXPQ010000111.1 GCA_025357235.1 Betaproteobacteria bacterium | reverse complement strand
CCTGGGGCATCGCCTCGCTGGTCGCCGGCATGATCGCGGATCGTTTCGGGCGGCGCATGATCCTCGTGGGCGGCATTTTCCTGATCGGGGTGATGCGATTGGGATTCGCGACGTCGGACAGCTATGGCGCCGCGGTGACATGGCAGGTCCTGAGCGGCATCGGCGGCGGGTGCTTCATGGGACTGGTTTATGCCGTCGTATCCGAACACGCCGCACCCGAAATCCGCGGGCGCGCGATGAGCTGGGTCATCACCGGCCAGTCGCTCTCGCTGGTACTCGGCGTGCCGCTCGTCACGCTGTTGGGCTCGCTCGGAGGGTGGCGCGGCGCGATCGCGACGCACGGCGCATGCGTGCTGTTGTGCGCGATTGCCGTTCGGCTCGCGACGCCGGCCGATCCGCCGTCGCATCCGCACGCGCAGCGCAAGAAGCCGCCGTACGCCCTGCTGTTCAAGCCGAAGCTGATGGCGCTGCTCGCGGCCGGCACCACCGAGCGCCTGTGCTTCGCGATCGTCGCGATCTTCCTGCCGGCCTATCTGCAACACACCTATGACATCGCGTTCGGCGCGTTGGCCCTCGTGCTCGGCCTGGTCGCGGCGGGCAATCTGATCGGCAACATACTCGGCGGCCGTATAGCCGACCGCACGCGGTCCCGGCCTCGCGTTTTCGCCATCGGATCCGCGCTGACCGCACTCGTCGCGTTGCCGTTGCTCACCTGGCATCCCGGCGTCGCGACGTCGGTGGCGCTGGGATTCGTCTATTCCCTGGTGAATGCCGCGGGACGCCCGTCGCTGATGGCCACGCTCGCAGAAGTGCCCAGCGAAATCCGCAGCGCGCTGTTCGGCCTGAACATCACGATGGCCAGCCTCGGCTGGTTGATGGCAGGCTCCGTGGGCGGCTCGCTGATCGCCGCCGGCGGATTTTCAGGGCTGGGAATGTTCGCCTGAGCCGTCGCGGCGCTCGGCTGCCTTCTCGCACTGTTCAGTGCCAGAAGGCCGTGATTGGTGACTAGTGATTGGTGATTGATTGGAAAGCCCTAGCGCCTTTGCGCTTTTACTAATTACCAATCACCAATTACCAATCACCGCAGTAGCGCAACGCCCCGCTGCGCCGCGCTACTGCGCCGTCCAGCCGCCGTCGATCGAGTAGGCGGCGCCCGTGATCGACGCCGCGGGATCGCCGGCAAGGAATACCGCGAGTGCGGCGACTTCTTCGATTTTCACGAACTCCGTCGACGGCTGGCGGTCGAGGATGACTTTGTCGATGGTTTCTTCGCGCGAGATACCGCGCGCCTTGGACTGGTCCTCGATCTGCTTTTCGACCAGAGGCGTGAGCACATAGCCGGGACAGATCGCGTTGCAGGTGATGCCCTTTCCGGCAGTCTCGAGCGCCACGGACTTGGTCAGCCCGACCAGCCCGTGCTTGGCGGCGACGTAAGCCGACTTGAACGGCGATGCCACCAGACCGTGCGCGGACGCGACATTGATGATGCGCCCCCAGTTGCGGGATTTCATGCCGGGCAGCGCGGTGCGAATGGCATGAAAAGCGGAGGACAGGTTGATCGCCAGGATCTGGTCCCATTTCTCCACCGGGAATTCCTCCACCGGTGCGACGTGCTGGATGCCGGCATTGTTGACCAGCACGTCGACCGTACCGAACCTGCGCGCCACCTGATCCACCATCGCGGAAACTTCCAGGGCTTTGGCCATGTCCGCGGATGAATACAGCACGGTGACCTTGTGTTCGGCGGCAATCGCAGACCGCAGTTTTTCGATCTGCGCCCCATCGCCGAAGCCGTTGAGCATGACGTTGCAGCCCTGCGCGGCGAACGCACGCGCGATGCCGAGCCCGATACCGCTGGTGGACCCGGTGACGATGACGGATTTGCCTTTCAACATGCGGAAATTCCTGGAGAGGGAGATGGACCGGAAACAACGAATCCAGTGTAGCAGAGCGCCCCGTTCGCCATACGATCTGTCCGACCACCGGGGCATGGCGACCGACGAACGGCGGAATGCAGGTGCGAAGCACAGGGACGGGGGGAAAAGCCAAGCTATAAATCAAGCATATCAGGAGAGCAGGTTGCGCACGAACGCCACGATCGCCGCGACGGTGGCGTCCTTCTGCATGCTCTGGTGCGGCGAATGCGCGCAATCGGGCAGCATGAGGGTCTCGACCGGACCCGATACCTGGCGCGCAATCGCCTCGACCTGAGCCGCGGTGCCATATTGGTCGTCTTCGCCCTGGATCAGCAGCAGCGGGCATTTGACGCCGGACAGGAACCCTTCGATGTTCCAGCGCAGGAATTCGGGATGCAGCCAGATGTCGTTCCAGCCCCAGAACGTGGACACGGCATCGTCGTGATAGCGGCCCAGCCGCTCGGCGAGGTCCGTGTTCCGAAATGTCGCCTTCGCCGCGGCGATGCTTTTCACCGTGATGTCTTCGACGAAGACGTGGGGCGCCATTGCCACCACGCCGCGAACCGGCCGCTTGCCGGCACCTGCGTGGATCAGCGCAATGGAAGCGCCGTCGCTGTGGCCGATCAGGACCGGTGAGTCGATGCCGAGCTGGTCGAGGATCTCCGGCAGAACGTCGAGCGCCTCGCGATGCATGTAGTCCACAGCGTGCGGCGCATCCAGCCTGTCCGACTTGCCATAGCCGTAACGCGAATACACGAGTGCCGGACAGCCGGACGCTTCCGCGACCTGCCGGGGGAATTGCTTCCACAATGCGACGGACCCGAGGCCTTCGTGCAGGAACACCAGGGTCGGGCGGGAAGCGGCATCCGCGTCGGCAAGGCCGCCGGGCAGATGGATCTGGTATTCGAGGCAACGGCCGCCGGCCTTCAGGAAATCCACGGATCATGCACGGGAATTGAACAGCCGCGATGTTAACCCGGCACGGCGGCGATGGCCTAGATGCCCAGGTA
>JANXPQ010000089.1 GCA_025357235.1 Betaproteobacteria bacterium | reverse complement strand
CGGTGAGTAAAGCTGCGATCGTATAGCCAGCCGAAGTCGCCGGCGGGAGCGACCGCGAATTTCGGCCGCAGCAAGCGGCTCAGCCAGACCCCCCTGTTGTGCTCGGTAAGATTGATGATCAGGTCATAGTCGCGCGACTTCAGTGCAGAAATAAGCGAGCTTTCCGCACGGATTTGCCGCGTCAGTCCGAGGTGCTTCCACCTGCGATCGATGGTGAAAAGTTGCGCGATGTCAGGGTGGCCGCTGAGCATTTCCGCGGTATCGCGATAGACCAGCGCGTCCACCTCGATATGCGAGGCGTGGCGCTTGAGGCAGGAAAAGACCGGCGAAGTCAGCAGAACATCGCCGAGGTGACGGAGCTTGACGACGAGCACGCGGCGAATGTCGCCAAACGCCGGCACATCGTCGGGTCGCGGCGACCAGCGGCTTTCGTCGGTCATGCAAAGATACTCATGGAGCGCTTCCGGACCGTGCGCCGGATGCAGAGTTTCCGCGGAACCACCTCATCCCATGCCGTTTGCTCAGCGTCGACCAGTCGCATCGTTGTCGCCGTTCCCTCTGCCAAGAGCGATGAGTTTTGCGTTTTTCATCAGCGTATTGTTGCAGCCAATCAGGATGTGAACCAGCCCCGGTACACCGTCGAGGAAACCACGCCGCAAAAAATAGAATTTCAGGAACCTCGCGAACGGTGACAGTACCAGTTTGAACAGGCTCGGACGGATGCCTTTTCGATACAGCATATCGGCCTGCAGACTGGTGTAACGATTCTGCTTTTCCAGATAGGAATGCAGGGTCTGCGCCGAATCATGCAACAGATCGCCGGCAAGCCGCCCGACCTCCACTTCCGTAAGGACTTTCTCGTGAACCGGATCTTCCGACCAGTTCGCGACCCGGCGGTCAAACAATCTGAGATTCCAGTCCGGGTAACCTTCGCCGTGCCGCAACCAGCGGCCCATGAAGCGGTTGCATCTCGCCATCTCGTACGCGCGAAAAACCGACCGGCTCAAGGTCTTCTCGATGCTATCGCGCAATTCTGCGCTGACGCGTTCGTCCGCGTCCACACACAATACCCAGTCGTTCGAGGCCTGCTCTACCGAAAAACGCTTCTGGGGGCCATAACCGAGCCACGCCTGGCAAACGACCCTGGCTCCGCGTGCGCCCGCTATGTCAACGGTTCGATCCGTGCTCCCCGAATCCACCACGACAATCTCATCCGCAAATTCCAGGCTCTGCAGGCAGGCCTCGAGCTGATTCGCGACATTGAGCGTGATGATGACCGCGGATACGCGATGGCGGCCGGATTCAGGGGGATTCAAAACGGAGCCTGTCCTGTCTTCTGTCGCAGATTGCGATGGTGCGGGACATTGAAAGCGTACCGGTCTCGCAGGTGGCACGCAGTATAGCCGACCGCCTTCCCCCGGGGAACCGATCCGAAACGCCTGGCAGAGCGCGCAATGAAATGTCCGAGGGGAGTTCGATTCGACGATGCGATTCCGGTGCCACCGTCTGGCGAATGACCGATGTGGGGCCACGCCTGACCGGACCGCTGGTCGGCGAGGCGGCAGAGAAAACCATATAGAGCATGATTTTTGCATATCATGCGATCCATGCGTTACTTGACTGAATTCTCGGCAATGGAGTGGCTCGGGCTGGTGCCGATCCGGCATACGCTGAAGCAAATTCGCAATGATGCCTGGCTGGCTTTTTACAAGAATAGCCGGGCGGGCCAGTTGGACCGGTTTCTGGCGGAACACGGGCACCTGACAAACAAAAACATTGCCCTGATTGTCGCGTTTGAACAACCTTGGGCCCTGAACTGGTTACTGCAGATGGCCAACAGGAATGTTGCCGATACCACGTTTCTGGTCTTCGACAATTCGCGCAACGTTTCGAAGCGAATTGAAATCGAACAGGTCTGCAAACGCAATCAGGCGCCTTACCTTGCCTTGCCCCCGAATCCGACCCGGCATGTCAATCGTTCGCATGGCATGGCAATGACCTGGGTTTATCATAATGTCGTCCGTGCAATCAAACCTCGTATTTTCGGATTCATCGATCACGACCTCATACCCGTTCGCAAAGTGAGCGTTGCAGACAAGCTGGCGGACCAGTCCGTCTATGGCTTGCTCAACGAAGGCAAATTTGGTTTCTGGTATCTCTGGGCCGGATATTGTTTTTTTGATTATGCAGGGACGATAGGCAAGAAGATCAATTTTCTATACGACTTTTCGCGCGACCTTGATACCGGAGGCAGGAACTGGAACAGCCTGTATCGCGACCTCGATCGCCGTCAATTGCGCGTTGCCAGCGTTGAGAACGTGAGTATGAACGTGGCATCAATCAAGAATCCAAGAATGGTGCAATTTGTCGACAGAAACTGGCTGCACATCGGAGGTATCAGCTACAACTCTCCGGACCATCTCGAGTTCTTCAGGGAATTGCAGATAGTATTGAATCAGGGTTTGTCGTGAGAACACGCAGATAAGTGCGGACATCCGCTGGTGCATCCGGTTAACGGCCAGCTTTATGCGACTGCGCTTACGAATGTCCTGGTTTATAGCGGCTAAATCTCATTTTTTTGTTCCGACGCGATAGTAGGAACAATACCAGTCGACGAACCGACCGATCCCTTCCGTAATCGGGGTGACGGGCACAAAGCCGATATCAGCCTGTAAAGCCGTCATCTGTGCATAGGTTGCGACAACATCCCCGTCTTGCAGTGGAAGGAGTTTCTTTTCCGCTGTCCGTCCAAGTGCTCGCTCAAGCACATTTATGTACATCATCAGATCGACCGGCTGATGATTGCCGATGTTGTAGATGCGGTATGGCGCGCTGCTGGAAGCCGGGTCGGGGTTCATTGCATCGAAGCCCGGCTGCGGGCGCGGCGGACGGTCCAGCACGCGGACCACGCCCTCCACGATATCGTCAACATAGGTGAAATCTCTTTGCATGTTGCCGTGGTTGAAGACCTCGATCGGGTGGCCTTCCAGAATGGCCTTGGTGAACTTGAAATACGACATGTCCGGCCGGCCCCAGGGCCCGTAAACGGTGAAGAACCGCAGGCCGGTCGCAGGCAGGCCGAACAAATGGCTGTACGAGTGCGCCATCAGCTCGTTGGCTTTCTTGGTGGCCGCGTAGAGACTGATCGGATGATCGACATTGTCCTGCTCGGAGAACGGTAATTTCTTGTTGCCGCCGTAGACGCTCGAACTGCTTGCATACACCAGGTGTTCCACTTTGCCATGGCGACAGCCTTCGAGAACATTGACGAAGCCGACTAGGTTGCTCTGAACGTAGGGGTGCGGGTTGTCCAATGAATACCGCACACCGGCCTGCGCTGCAAGATGCACGACCCTTTGGAATCCTTCCTGACGAAACAATTTGGCCAACGCATCCGCGTCGGCGATGTCGAGCCTGACGAAGCGGAAGCCCGGATGTCCGGCCAGGCGGCCAAGACGCGCTTCCTTGAGAACCACATCGTAGTAAGCATTGAGATTGTCCACGCCGACAACTTCGTCCCCTCGCGCGAGCAGCCCCTGAACCACGTGCATGCCGATGAAGCCGGCGGCACCCGTTACTAGTATTTTCATTGTCTGGGAACGTTGTGCATGATGAAGTACGTTTGTCTGCCCTCGTTCGCGTCAACAAACTGGAGATCGTGGCTGTCCGACTCAGGCGGAATACGGCGATTCCGCCTCTTCCCGTCTGGCGACGACAGGTGACGAATATTCCGGAATCCAGTCCTTCAGCGCCGCCCGAACCTCGCGGTCGTCGTCGGGCGACGAACCGTCGAGCCAAACGAGCAGGCCATCCAGCCAGCCGTTCTCGACGCGGCGCGCGCGCGCGATCCGCAATTTCGGATGCGGCGTGGTCAATGAATGCTCGTCGTCGGCCAGCACTTCCTCGTAGAGTTTTTCGCCGGGACGCAAACCGGTGAAAACGATCTTGACGTCGTCCTCACCCAGTCCCGACAGACGGATCATGTCGCGCGCGAGATCGACGATGCGCACAGATTCGCCCATGTCGAGCACGAAGATCTCGCCGCCGCTACCCATGGTGCCCGCCTGCAGCACCAGTTGCGCCGCTTCCGGAATGGACATGAAGAAGCGGGTGATCTCGGGATGAGTCACCGTCACCGGACCTCCCGCAGCGATCTGTTCGCGGAATTTCGGGATAACGCTGCCGGCACTGCCGAGCACGTTGCCGAAGCGGACCATCACGAACCGCGTGCCCTGCGGACGCTGCAAGGCCTGGCAGACCATTTCCGCGAGCCGCTTGGTCGCCCCCATGACATTGGCCGGATTGACCGCCTTGTCGGTGGAAATAAGAACCACTTTTTCCACGCCGTGGCGCATCGCCTCGGATGCCACTACATAAGTACCGTAGACGTTGTTGCGCACCGCTTCCCAGGCGTTTTCCTCTTCCATCAGTGGCACGTGTTTGTACGCCGCGGCGTGGAAGATGACCTGCGGCCGGTATTTTTCCAGCGCCTGCGCCACCCGCTGTGGATTCTTGGCGTCGCCGATCATGCAAGTCAACGGAACGCGCCGCAGTGAACGGTTAAATTCCTCCTCCATCTGATAGAGCGCGAACTCCGACATTTCATAGAGCACCAGCCGCGCCGGGTTGTAGCGCGCTATCTGACGGCACAGTTCCGAACCGATGGAACCGCCGGCGCCGGTCACCATGACCGTCTTACCTTGCAGCAGCTCGGCCAATCCGGCGCTGTCCAGCGTGACCGGGTCGCGTCCGAGCAGATCGTCCAGTTCGACATTGCGGATCTGCGAGATGGTGACCTTGCCGCTCATCAGATCCTCGAACGATGGCACGGTCATTACTTTGATGCCGGCACTCTGGCAGATGCCGATTGCGCGGCGGCGCGTACTGTGGGAAGCATCGGGCATGGCGATGATGGCGTGCTCGATGGCAAAACGCGGAGCCAGGACCGGCAGATCGGCAATGCGCCCCAGCACGGAGGCCCCGAGGATCTGGCGTTTCTGCTTGGTGTCGTCGTCATCCAGCAACCCGATCACGCGCCACTCGGGGCTGTTCGCCAGATCCTTGAGCAGCGATACGGCAGCGTCGCCGGCGCAGAGGATCACGACCGGTTTGCCATAGAGAGCGCCGAGCTTGCCGATATTGCGTTCCTTCCACGCGCGGTAAAGAAGGCGGCTTCCGCCCATGAAGAACAGCAGCAGCATCGGATGAAGCACATAGACCGAACGCGGCACAACGAAGGCGGGTTGGATCAATATCACCAGCGCCGGAAAAGCGATCGCCGCAACGCCGACTGCGATCACAATCAGTCGCAAATCGTGGATGCTCGCATAGCGCCACAGCCCCCGGTACAGCCCGAACAGCCAGAAACACAGGGCATCGAGTGCCATTACCCACCCGATGGTAGTCCACATGACCGGCAGGTACTCAGTCTGGATATCGAAATTGAACCTGAACCAGAAGGCGACAAGCCATGCCGCACCAGCGGCGAGGACATCGTGCAGGAAAGCGAGCGCGGAACGCGGATTTACACTCGGCAGCTTAGCCATGCGCCTCCGCAGAAAATCGTTTCCAGCGCCGATCGACGGCCCACATCGCCGCTGAGATGACCAGTGCGAGCGCGAAGACAAGGGCGAACTGGCCCGCCGGTGGCTGTCGCAGCCCGGCAAGCGCTGCCGCGCTACACAGCAGCATCAGACCGTATTCCGACAATGCCGTGCGCCGGTGGCTCCAACCGGACAGGATCAATCGCTGGTAGTAATGCTGCCGGTGTGCCTCCCAGACACGTTCGCCGCGCAGCATGCGGCGCGCGAGCGTCGTGCTGGCATCGACGATGACCGGTGCGAACACGACCAGCGGAAACCACAGCGGCCAGAGCCCCTTCTGCCAGCCGGCGACACCGAACGCGCCGGCGAGGAAGCCCAGCGGAATCGAGCCGACATCGCCCATGAAAATTTTCGCGGGCGGAAAATTGAAGATCAGAAACCCTGCTGCCGCAGCCGCAATCGACCAGGCCAGGAGCTCGAGTTCTCGGTTCCCTCCGAGCCACGCCGCCAGTCCGTAAGTCCCGAAACCGATGACGGCCATGCCGCCTGCCAGGCCGTCGGATCCGTCCATGAAGTTGTAGAGGTTCGTCATCCAGGCGATGGCGAGCAACAGCACGACGAGCAAAGCGGCTCCGGAAGATCCTGCAGCCAGCCATAGAAAGATGCATGCGGCGAGCAGGTGCATTACCAGCCTCACCGCCGCGGGCAGGGCATGCCGATCGTCGAAATAGGAGGCGATGGCCAGCGCGAGGGCCGGAATCAGCAGATCGGGACTGGCACGAAGCCACAAGGCGGCCGCGATCAAGCCCGCGATGATCGCGATGCCACCGGTACGTGGCACCGGCACAACGTGCAGGGAGCGTTCGTTCGGTTTGTCGAGCGGAAGGCTGCGACTTCTCATCAGCACGACCATCGTGGCGGTAGAGACCATGCCGGCGAGGAGCGGGACAAGCGTGGATGCGGAGGCGCCGGTTTCCATCGCGGCGATTATATAAGAACGACGGTTACTTTCCCCATCTGCAAGAAGCTGTGTGCCCGATCAGCCGGATTGCGCCCGATACCACGACACGGTCTCCGCCAGACCCTGCTGCAGCGAAAACAGCGGTCGCCAGTCGAGTGCGGTCTTGATCGACGCAATATCCACCCGCAGCGATCCCGTCAGGCGGGCGATCTGCTCTGCCCGCCCCGTGAGCAGGCCGGCGCCACGCAGCAACGCCGGCGGAAACGGGAAAAGCGACGGCTTTTTTCCGAATGCGGTGGCGATCTCCCGGATGAGTTGCGGCGTCGAAACATCGTGATCGTCGCTGACGAAAAATGTCCGGTTGGCTGCGGCCGGATGCGTCAGACAAGTGCTCAATGCATCAATCAGGTTGCCGACATACACCAGGCTGCGCCGATTATCGATCGAGAGGAACGGCAAAGGCATGCCCGCATCGACCGTACGCAACAAGGTGAGGAAATTCGCCTTGACGCCGGGGCCATAGACCAGCGGCGGCCGCACGACGACGACCTCAATTCCGGTCTCGGCTGAAATAATCCGCAACCTTCCTTCGGCCTCGGCCTTGGACGCGCCATATGCGTCCACCGGCATGACGGGATCACTTTCGACGAGAGGGCGTTCCGCGCTGGCCTCGCCATTGACCTTGACCGAACTCAGGAAGACGAATCTGCGCACACCGGAGCGCGCGGCCTGACGGGCGAGGTTCTCGCTGCCTTCGACATTGACGCGATGAAAGTCGCCGGCCACATCGCCCGCCTGCCGGCCCGTCACATGCACATGCGCAGCCAGATGCACGACCGTTTCGGATCCCGTGACCGCCGCGGTCCAGTCCGTATCCGGACCGATGTCTACAACCGCAATCTCCGGACTCCGCGCCCGATCCGGTGGTGTCCTGACGGCTGCGCGGACAAAATGTCCCTGCAAACCCAGGGCGGCGCACATTGCCCGGCCGACGAAACCGCTGGCACCTGTCACCAATATTTTCATCGCTCCTTACGGCTCGAAGCCTGTTGAGGTGGGCGGAGAAAGAACTGGGGCAGTCTTGATGCCATCTTCTGCAAGATGAAAAGCGGTGACACTCTTATCCCATTTTCGCGGCAGGCATGGTAAGCCTCGAGATTGCCCTTGACGATGTTCCGGATGGACCGATTCGTATGGCCGCCAGTGCGCATGCGCACCAGCACCTCGGGAATATGCACCGCCGATATGCGTTCCTTCAGAAAAAGCCGCACCATCAATTCGTAATCGGACTGATAGCGATAGCGAATGTCGAATCCACCGAGCTTCTGAAGAATCGACCGCCTCACGAAGAACGTCGGATGCGCAGGCATCCAGCCGCGTTCGATCAGGCCCGGTGAGTAGGGGCGCGATCGCCAATAGCGCACCACCCGCGACATGTCGTCTTGCTGTACGTACACCAGATCACCATAGCAGGCATCCACGTTCCCGTCGGCAAAAATCCCGGCCACTTTCCGCAACACGTCGCTGTCGGCATAGACATCGTCGCTGTTGAGGTAGCCGATGATGTCGCCCGTAGCGAC
>JANXPQ010000079.1 GCA_025357235.1 Betaproteobacteria bacterium | reverse complement strand
GCATTGAGGCATCAGGTCTTGATGCACTCGCCGGCGTAGAGCACGGGACCGGTCGGCAGCCCGGTCGGCGATCCGCCTGCGGGTTCCACACTCATCGCCAGGCCGTGCGCGGAGTCGAGTTGCGCAGCCAGGGATTCGGGAATTTTCACGACCTGGGTTTCATGCGTGGTGATGAGCCCGAGCGACACCGGTTTTTGATCGCCGCCCGGCAACATCCATAGTTCCCAGGCCGTGTTCGGCCCCATCTCGGCATGGCCGATCACGCGGATGCGCAGCGTGCGGCCACCGCGTTGTCCCGGTTCCCAGCTTGCAGTCATCGCCGGTTTCCGGGTGGCAAGGTCGTTCATGACGACCACCATCCTGCCGGCTTCCACCGGTGCCTCGGGTCTTGGAGCCGCAACGAAGACAATCAGCGCCAGCGCCAGCAGGCCGGACGCGAACGACGATACGCGCCAGAACGACAAGCTCTCCCAGAATCCCGGGCGAACCGACTGCCCGATCTTGAGACGTGCCTTGATCGCCTGCCAGACGCGCGCCGGCGGTTCGATAGCCGGCAGGGCATCGGTAAGCGGAGACAGCCGCGACTCCCATTGCGCCACAGCCCGTCGCAATTGCGGATTGCCGCGCAGATGGATCTCGAAGCGACGGCGCGCGCGTGCGGACATGGTGCCGAGCACGTACTCGGCAGCCAGTTTGTCGCGCAGTGTTTCGTCGGCGAATCTCATTGCAATCTTCCGGTCATCGCATTGATCGACTCAAGGCGTTGCTCGAACTTCCATTCATCTGCCCAACTCGTCGAGGCAGCCTTTCAGGCGGTCCAGCCCGCGGCGGATCCAGGTCTTGACCGTGCCCAGCGGCTTGCGCATCTGCTCGGCCAGTTCTCCGTGGGACAACCCGTAGAAGAATGCCAGCGTGATGCTGCGCTGCTGCTCTTCGGTCAGCCCCTTCATGCATTCGGCCAACTCGCCGGCTTCCAGCGACCGGCGCAGCAATTCCTCGGGTCCCGGCGATTCGTCGGGAATCGAGGCCATCAGTTCTTCGTGCTCTTCGTCGATCTCCACCTCGCGCGGCCGGCGCAGCCAGTCGAGTGCCCGGTTGCGCACGATCGCGGTCATCCAGGTCATCGGTGCGCTTTTCGCCGAGTTATAGCCCGCTGCATGGTTCCAGATGTTGACGAAGGCCTCCTGCAGCACTTCCTCCGCCCAATCCCTGCGACGTGTTATACGCACGGCGACGGCAAACAGTTTCGCCGAGCTGAACCGATACAGGGTCGCAAAGGCGCGCTGGTCACGCAGCGCGCAGCGCGCCAACAGGTCGGATAGCTGTTCCGCGGCGGGGGCTTCAGGCAGATTCACTGCGATTTTTGCCTTTTTGCCAGTAGACGTCAGCGACGCCGGCCGCGCGGTTGAGGACGCGGCAAAGCACGAACAGCAGGTCGGAGAGCCGGTTCAAATAGCGTTGCAGCGACGGCGATAATGGCTCGGCGGTACTCAGGGTGATGACCCGGCGTTCCGCCCGCCGGCACACTGTGCGCGCGACATGGCAGAGTGCCGCACTGCGCGATCCACCCGGCAGGATGAATTCCTTGAGTGGAGCCAGGGCGGCATTATGGCGGTCCAGTTCGTTCTCCAGCCGCGTCACGTGCTCCGGTCCGACGCTGGTATAGCCCGGTATGCTGAGTTCTCCACCGAGGTCGAACAAGTCGTGCTGGACCGCGTGCAAGCCGGTGCGCACGTCCTCGGGAATCGGCTCGGCCAGCAACACGCCGAGCGCGCTATTCAACTCGTCGACTGCACCGATAGCTTCGATGCGCAGGCTGTCCTTGGCTACGCGCGAACCGTCGCCCAGGCCGGTGGTGCCGGCATCCCCGGTCCGTGTGTAGATCTTGCTGAGGCGGTTAGCCATTCAAGCGCTTACTCGTTGAGTTCAATCGGTTTCGTTGGACGCTGCATTCTATAAGGGAATGCCATGCGGTGCTGGGGATGGCGGTTTCATGCCGGTCGTTGTCATCGTTGCGGCAACGCCCATCCCTCAGTGTTGCGGCAACGCCCAACCCTCAGTGTTGCGGCAACGCTATGGATCGAGGGTCGCCGCCGAGGTCCTGCAATTCGAGTTGCAGATAGCGATGCAGGGCGTTCTGCCGATGCGTCGTCGCGTACAGCGACCAGTCGCGGTACGCGGGCACGGTGGCTTTTTCCACCGCTTCCATCAGGCTTGAGCTTTCGGCGTAAAGGGCTTTGACCACCTTGTCGAGCGCGTCCAAGTAAGCGGCTGTATCGACTATCGCCCCAGGACCCGAGACCGGACCGTGGCCCGGAACGATGCGCGCCGGCTTGAACCCTTCCAGTTGCCGCAGCGCACGCTGCCAGCCTTCAAAGTCGCAGTCGCGGATGTCGGGAATGCGGTCAATCGAAATCATGCCGCCCGCAAACAGTACGCCGGTCTGCACGTCGAGCACGGCCAGGTCTCCCGGGGTGCTGGCCCAACCCAGGTAAATCAGTTCCAGGCGGCGGCCGCCGGCATCGATGGTCGTGCTGGCGTCGATCTCGCGTTGTGGCGGAACCAGGCGGGTTCCTTCAAGCTCTTCGCCCAGCACCGGCTTGAGATTTTCCAGGCAATGTTCGCAACGCGCCCTCATCAGCTTCGTGGTTTCGCGGTGGGCGAGGAGCGCAATGCCGCGCTCCGCGAATGCCGCATTGCCGAACAGGAACTCCTGCACCGCGTGGGTGACGATCACCAGTTCGACGGGCTTGTCGGTGACGCGTGCGATCGCATCCAGCATGCGGCGGCCATGGCGGTAAGAAGTGCCGGTGTCGATGACGACCACGCCGGAAGCGCCCACGATGAAACCGCTGTTGCCGACGAAGCCGCGATTCGCTGCGGAAATTTCGCCAGTGTCGCCGATGAAGGCGTAGACACCGTCGGCGATGTTTTCCGGCTGGAGGGTCTGCGCAAACAGGGCGACCGGCATCATCGCAGCAGCGGTGACGGTGAAAAGAACCGCGCGCATCGGCAGGTGGAGCATCGGCCATACCGTAGCCGACGCGGGCGGCGGCGGCAAGCCCGACGGGTTGTTCTGATCTACCATGTTGCTTCCATCCATTACCCGATCACGAAATTGGCGTCCCCGCTCCTGTTTTTCGCTGTCCTGGCCATGGCTTTATTTCCGGCTGCCCATTCCTGGGCGGGCGAACCCCGGCTGCCGGCGAATTTCGACGTCAGCGAAATCGCCCCCGGTAATTATGTCCATTACGGCAGCTTCGACGAGCGCTCGCCGGACAATCTCGGCGACAACGCCAACATCGGTTTCATCGTCGGGGAAAAGTGCGTATTGGCGGTCGATGCCGGCGGTTCCCTGGCCGTAGGCCGTGCGCTGCGGCAGGCGATTCGCCGGATCACGCCGCTGCCGGTCTGCTATATCGTCCTGACGCACGTGCATCCCGATCATTTTTTTGGCGCCGCCGCCTTCCTCGATGATCATCCGCAATTCATCGCGCATGATAACTACCCGGCGCAACTGGCAGCGCGTTCCCGTTCGTACCTGAACTCGCTGCAACGCGATCTGGGCGCGGCGGCGGCGGGATCGGAGATCGTCTGGCCGACGCTGCTGGTCGGACAACGGATGGAACTCGATCTGGGCGGCAGGACGGTCGTCGTACAGGCCTGGCCCCCGGCGCATACCGATGACGATCTGACGGTATTCGATGCAGCGACCCGTACGCTGTGGTTGTCCGATCTGCTGTTTGTCGGCCACACTCCGGTGATCGACGGTACGATCACCGGGTTCCTCGCCGTCATGAAGGATTTGCGCGCCATGGCCGTGGATCACTACGTGCCCGGACATGGCCGCAGTGACCTGCCGTGGCCGAAGGCGCTGGACGCACAGCAGCGTTATTTGACGGTGATACTCAACGAAACCCGTGCCGCCATCCGCAATCGAAGGACCATCCAGCAGGCGACGGATGAAGTCGGGCTGTCCGAAGCGGGCAACTGGGCTGCTTTCGATCTGTTCCACCGCCGCAACGTGACGGCGGCGTACGCCGAACTGGAGTGGGAATAGGAAGCGCGAAAAAATGCGCGCACCCCGCGACGGGTATACTTCGCGGGTTGCCCGAAGCGGGATGGAGATCAGAATGAAAAAATCAGGTTTGCGCTTGGCGGCGGCCGGTATTCTGGCTTTGCTCGCAATCATGCCGGCATCCGCCAATGAAAAGGCCGAACCGGATCCGGCGCTGAGCCAGTACTGGGACCCGATCAAGCAGGTCATGTTCGGCGACCGCGTCATCAATCCGGACGCGCGCGACGTCATCCGCGTCTACCTGAACGTCCGTGCGGACGACGCTTCCACGGTTCCGGTGGTGGTCAAAGCGCAGATCGACCAGACCGAAAAGGAATACATCAAGTCGATTTACGTGATCGTCGAGCGCAATCCTTCGCCGACCGCGGGCGTCTTCCATTTTACGCCGGACAGCGGCCGCGCTCAGGTGGAGACGCGGCTGCGCTTCGAGGACTACAGCTTCGTCCGGGCGGTGGCCGAGATGAACGACGGCAGGCTGTACATGTCGCAGCGCTGGGTCAAGGCCGCGGGGGGGTGCTCCGCGCCCAACGGCAAAAAACTGTCGGAGTCGCTGCTGGGCAAAATGAAACTGCGTTTCGATGACGACCAGATTACCTATCACAAGCCGAATCTGGTGCAGCTCATGATCCGCCATCCGAACGAATCCCCGCTCGCGGCGGACTTCGTGGCGGGTCAGGTGCCCCAGTTCGTGCGCAGCGTGAAAGTCACCTACGGCGGCAAGACGGTGATGAATGCGGAGGTGGATTTTTCGCTGTCGGACAATCCGAATTTCCGCTTCTTCTTCACACCCGAGGAAAAGGGCCAGTTGAAGATCGAGGTCGAAGACACCCACGACCGCAAGTTCAGCCATTCGCTGGACATCTCCGAAGGCGTACCATTGCCCGGCGGCTGAGCGGCCGCGCCATGGCGCGTGGCGTTGACCGGCCCACGCGCTTCGGATAAAGTTGCGCGGTTTTTTGGTCCCGATCGATTATCCCGAACCGAGGAAGTTCCAAGCCATGAATATCCGCAGTTTCACGATCGCCGGTCTGTCCGCTGCCCTGTCAATCCTGGCTGCCCCGCTGCACGCGGAGGGGGATGCCGCAGCAGGCAAGAACAAAACGGCCATGTGCGCCGGATGCCACGGTATAGCCGGCTTCCACACCGCCTATCCGGAGGTCTATCACGTACCCAAGCTCGGCGGACAGAATGCGGGCTATATCGTCAACGCGCTGAAGGAATACAAGGCCGGCGACCGCCAGCATCCGACCATGAAAGCGATTGCCGCCAGCCTGTCCGAGCAGGACATGGCCGACCTGGCTGCGTATTATTCGGGCAAATAAGTCCGTTCGAGAGCTGAAAAGGGAAGCTATGAACAAGTTGTGGATTGCGATGATTGCCGCCGCCGGATTGGCCGTGGCAGGCAATGCCGTAGCCGCGGGTGATGCGGCGAAAGGCAAGGAAAAAGCGGCCGTCTGCAGCGCCTGTCACGGCGCGGACGGCAACACGCCCCTGTCTCCCGAATATCCGAGACTGGCCGGGCAGCCGGACGACTATCTGGAAAAGGCGTTGCGCGACTACAAATCCGGCAAGCGCAAGAACCCGCTGATGGGGCCGCAAGCGCAGAACCTCTCCAAGCAGGACATGAAGGATCTGGCCGCTTATTTCTCCAGCCTGGGTGGCGACCTCAAGGTCAAATACTGAGCGCTCGGTCGCCTGAATTGAAAAAAGGAGTCTTGGCTCCTTTTTTTTCGTCTGCCGCTATCCGCGTCCGCGCCGGATGCACTCGAGATAGGCGGCTTCATCGGGGGCGGCGCGGTCGCGCTGCGCGCGCCACACGGTTTCGCCGAGACATTCCAGCAGCACGTGCAGGGCATCGTGCTCCGATGTGGCGCGGCCCGTCAGCTCGCGGAAAGCGGCGCTGATGCCGCGCGGTTGGTCGATCGACAGCTGCTCCGCAATTGCCAGATGCAGCGACAGGTGCAGAAAAGGATTCACCGCGCCGCTCTCAGGCGAAAAATCGCGATCGAGATTGCGTTGCGGATCGTCGAGCAGGGGATGGTGCTCGGGATGCAGCAGAATGATCTCGATCGCGGTGCGTTCCAATCCTTCCAGCGGCGCCTGCGAGCGATACTTGCCCCAGGCCCCGAAGAAAAAACGGCGAACGTCAGCGCGCGACGGATCGAACATCGGCTTTGGTCTTGGTCTTGAATTCGCAGAGGTCCCGGATCAGGCAGGTCGGGCAATCCGGCCGGCGCGCCTTGCAGACGTAGCGCCCGTGCAGGATCAGCCAGTGGTGCGCGTCTTGCAGAAATTCTTCCGGCACGAATTTCAGCAGCCGCTTCTCTACTTCGACAACGTTCTTGCCCGGCGCGATGCCGGTGCGATTGGCGACGCGGAAAATATGCGTGTCCACGGCGATCGTCGGCTGGCCGAACGCGGTATTCAGAATGACGTTCGCCGTCTTCCTGCCCACGCCGGGCAGGCTTTCCAGGTCCTCGCGATTCGCCGGCACTTCGCCGCCGAATTTTTCCACCAGGAGGGAGCAGGTGGCGATGACATTCTTCGCCTTCGTCCGGTACAGGCCGATGCGCTGGATGTACGGCGTCAGTCCGGATTCGCCGAGCGCGAGGATTTTCTGCGGCGTATTGGCCAGCGGAAACAGCCGCTCGGTGGCGAGGTTGACGCTCTTGTCGGTGGCTTGCGCCGACAGGATGACCGAGATCAGCAGTTCGAACGGCGTCTGGTGGGCGAGTTCGGTCGTGGGATGCGGATTGGCCTTGCGCAGCCGCCGGAAGATCTCCGCGCGTTTTTCCGCGTTCATTGTTTGTCCAGTGCCGTCCGACGCGTACGGGCGCGCTCGATTGCGGCTTGAACAGTGGCTTTTTTGCGGTCGAGATCGTGGCTGCCGGGAAGCTGCTCCAGGTGAGCGAGCTTGTCGCGAGCCTTCTTTGCCAGCCGCCGACTGTGCTCCTCCTGCTCGCGCGCCACGCGAAACTCATGAAAGCCGAACCGCTCCCGCGCGATCGCCGCCATGTCGTCGACCGATTGCGCCGCCAGGGCCGCGGCATGACGGTTGCCGCGTTTTGACAGCGCATCCAGTTCTACCATGTCGATGCAGTCCACCGGGCAAGGCGGCAGACACAATTCGCAGCCGGTACAGGATGCGGTGAGCACCGTGTGCATGCGCTTCGCTGCGCCGACGATAGCATCGACCGGACAGGCCTTGATGCACAGCATGCAGCCTATGCAGCGCGATTCGTCGATCAGTGCGGCGGCGCGCAGAGTCTCCATGCCGTTCGACGGGTTGAGTGGTTTTTGCTCCCGCCCGAGCAACCGCGCCAGCTTGCGAATGCCCGAGGCGCCGCCCGGCGGGCACTGGTTGATGTCGGCGTCCCCGCGGGCAACAGCTTGCGCATACGGATGACAGCCGTTGTAACCGCATTTCGTGCATTGGGTTTGCGGCAGCAGTGCATCAATTGCGTCGACCAGGTCGGCGTGCATGGCGGCTTACGCAACCGGCCGCTGGCCAGTGTGGATGAGGCAGCGGTCGATCCATTGCGCCGTGAGTTTTTCCTGAACCGAGTTCTGCGTGAGCCGCGCGGCGAGGCCGGCAAAATCGACGCGATCGAGCGGCTGATCCTGGTTGAAACAGGAGAACACGTAAGAGCGTTCTCCTGTGGCCGGATCCACCTGCGGTTGCAGGCATTGCGCGCAGATCTCTTTCATCATGCATTGCATCGGCGAGTTGATCGAGCCGATCGCAAAATGATGCGGATTCAGGTGAGCTTGCAGGACACCATGGCGTGCCACTGCCACTGCGGCCATCATGCGATCCGA
>JANXPQ010000047.1 GCA_025357235.1 Betaproteobacteria bacterium | reverse complement strand
AGCGCCGTTATGGCCACTTCGGTACCTCTCCGGATTCGTGTGCTATTTTACCAGTGATGCGGTTTATTGCGAACCTTCACTCGCGCCGTTTCAGGTATTGACAATGAGACGGCGCGCAGTCATCCGGCACGACACATCGTCGAAAACAGCTCTCGGGATCGTCGCGGCGACGCTTCTTCTGACGCTGACATCGTGCGATCCAGATGCACTGTTCGAGCGGCCGGTGCAGCCTTTCGGCGAGACCGACGAACTCGTAGTCCTGGTCCGCAACGGCCCCGCCACCCGCTTTCTCGGTGCGGACGGGAAATACAGCGGCATCGAGCAGGATCTGCTCGACATGTTCGCCAAGGACACCGGCACGCGCTTGCGTCTCGTCGAGCGCGCGAAATTCAGCGAGATTCTGCCCGCTTTGCGCCGTCACCTTGCTCATCTGGCCGCTGCAGGCCTGGTTGCAACCGAAGAGCGCCGCAAGGACTTCATCTTCGGACCCGCGTATCTGTCCGTGCAAACGGTGGTTGCCTACAACACCGATCATCGGCGTCCCAGGAATATTCGCGATCTCGTCGGCAAGCGTGTTGTCGCCCTCACGGGAGCCAGTGGTGCCGAGCAGCTCCGAACGGAAGTCCTGCAAGAACCCGGATTGCAATGGGAAGAGATCCCGGCAGCGAACAGCATGGAACTGCTCGACAAAATGGCCAGCGACGAAGTCGACTATGTCGTGACCGACTCGAATAACGTCGAGCTCGCGCAAAATTTTTCCCCGAACATCGGCCGGGCATTCAATCTGGGCCAGCCCGAAACACTGGCATGGGCTCTGCCGAAAGATGCCAGCCCGCTGCTGGTCGAACGGGTAAAGGATTTCTTCCTCCGCATCAATGCCAACGGCACCCTGAGGATTCTGCTGGACCGTTATTACGGTCACATCCAGCGGCTTACCCAAGCCGACGTGTCGGCCTTTCTGGAGCGCCGGCTGTTGGTATTGCCCCAGTATCGCGGCACCTTCCAGGAAGCACAGGAACTGACCGGCATCGACTGGCGCCTGCTGGCTGCCCTCGGTTTTCAGGAATCGCATTGGAATCCGCTGGCAACCAGCCCCACGGGCGTACGGGGATTGATGATGCTGACCTCCGAAACGGCTGACCGGCTGGGCGTAAGCGACCGCCTGGACCCGCGCCAGAACATCATTGCCGGAGCCCGCTATCTGAAGATACTGAAGGACACCTTACCCGATCGCATTGCCGAACCCGATCGCACCTGGCTGGCCCTCGCCTCGTACAACGTCGGCTATGGGCACCTTGAGGATGCCCGCATCCTGACGCAACGTCACGGCCTGAACGCGGACACGTGGGTCGACGTGAAGAAGACTTTGCCGTTGCTGGCGCGTTCGGATTTCTACAGCACGGTCAAACGCGGATTCGCGCGGGGCGGGGAGGCCGTCATACTGACTGAGAACATCCGCAACTACTTCGACATCCTCGTTCGCTACGAAGAATCGTACCGTCCGCTGTTTTCCACAATCCCGGACGACGACAGTCACGTCGCGCCGTGAGGCATTCAGCCTCGGCGAATCTTTTCTGTGCCACCCATATAGGGACGCAACACCGAAGGTATCGCCACGCTGCCGTCGGCTTGCTGATAGTTCTCGAGAACCGCTACCAATGTCCGCCCAACTGCCAGCCCGGACCCGTTCAAGGTGTGCACCAGTTCGTTCTTGCCCTTCTCCCCCTTGAAGCGCGCCTGCATGCGCCGCGCCTGGAAGGCTTCGAAGTTGCTGCACGATGAAATTTCCCGATAGGCATTCTGTCCGGGCAACCAGACTTCGATGTCGTACGTCTTTGCGGCCGAAAATCCCATGTCTCCGGTGCACAGTGCCACGGTACGAAACGGCAACTCGAGCCGCTTCAGGATCGTTTCCGCATGCGCCGTCAGCAGCTCCAGGGCTTCGTAGGATTTTTCCGGCTGGATGATCTGCACCAGCTCGACCTTGTCAAACTGGTGCTGGCGGATCATGCCGCGCGTGTCCTTCCCGTAGGAACCGGCCTCGGAGCGGAAGCACGGGGAATGGCAGACGAACTTCAGCGGCAGCTTGTCCGCGGCGACGATTTCGTCGCGCACGATATTGGTCACCGGTACTTCGGCGGTGGGGATCAGATAGAACTTGCCGCCGTCGGCCCTCGGCACCGAAAACAAGTCATCTTCGAATTTCGGCAACTGGCCGGTGCCGCGCATGCTGTCCGCGTTGACTAGATAAGGCACATACACTTCTGTGTAGCCGTGCTCCTCAGTATGTACATTAAGCATAAACTGCGCGAGCGCACGATGCAGGCGCGCCAGCGACCCCTTCATCAGGGTAAAGCGCGCGCCGCTGATCTTTGCTGCGGCATCGAAATCGAGCAGGCCGAGCCCTTCGCCGACATCGACATGATCCTTCGCCGCGAAATCGAACTTGCGCGGCTCGCCGACTCGACGCACCTCGACGTTCTCGTCAGCCGATTTTCCGACCGGCACGCTGGCATGAGGCAGGTTCGGGATCGTAAGCAGAATGTCCATCAGCCGGATCTGAATTTCCTCCAGATCCGCCTCGCACTTCTTCAGATCGTCGCCAAAAATACTCACCTCCGCCATCAAGGTTGAAGTATCTTGTCCTGCGCGCTTGAACACACCAATCTGCGTCGAGGTTGCGTTGCGTTTAGCCTGCAGTTCCTGTGTGCGAACCTGCACTTTCTTGCGCTGTTCTTCAAGAGCTTGGATTGCGGCAACGTCAATGGTGACGCCACGTGTCACCAGCCTGGCTGCCACTGCATCAAGATCACCGCGAATCAATTGAACATCCAGCATCGCTTTCCTTTGCGTCCTTTCCTCTTTTTTTCTTTGCGCACTCCTCAAGGGCGCATTGAAATGAATCCTTTCCGTCAACGCCCTTCAGTCTTTCTTCTTCGCTTTCACATCCAGTTCGTGCAATTGCGCGAGCTTATCGGCAATCTTGCCTTCCAGCCCCCGCAACGTCGGCCTGTAGAACTCGGTGTTCTCCATGCCTTCCGGAAAATAATTTTCTCCCGCCGCATACGCATCCGCCTCGTCATGCGCATAACGATAACTGCGGCCGTAGCCGAGTTCCTTCATGAGCTTGGTGGGTGCGTTGCGAAGATGCTCCGGCACGGGCCGGGACTTGTCGGACTGTACCAGCGAGCGGGCCTCATTATACGCAACGTAGGCGGCATTCGACTTCGCGGCGCATGCCAGATAAATGGCCGCTTGCGCCAGGGCAAGCTCGCCTTCGGGGGAGCCCAGCCTTTCATAAGTCTCGCAGGCGTCCAGCGACAGCCGCAACGCGCGCGGATCGGCAAGGCCAATGTCTTCGACCGCCATGCGCACCAGGCGCCGGCCGACGTACAGGGGGTCCGCCCCGCCGTCCAGCATCCTGACCATCCAGTACAACGCCGCATCCGGCGAAGACCCGCGCACGGATTTGTGCAGGATGCTGGACGGCGGGGCGGACCCCCTGTACGTCGGCCGGCGCCTGGTGCGCATGGCGGTCGAAGACATTGGCCTTGCCGATCCGC
>JANXPQ010000552.1 GCA_025357235.1 Betaproteobacteria bacterium | reverse complement strand
GTGCGCAGCCTGGTCGCGATTGCTCAGGCTCGCGGCTGGGAGGCGATCCGCGTCAATGGCACCGAGACCTTCCGCCGCTTGGTATGGCGTGAAGCGACGCGGCAAGGTCTCCCGGTTCGCGGTTACATCCCGACGGACGCGGAACGCGCCGAAGCAGAGCGCGAGATCGGGAAGCGTGAATCGCTCGCAGCAGACCCCACAGCACCCAACGAGGTACGGCGCAAGAGCCAAGAGCGTGGCCAGGAGATTGGGGAGACTCTCCGCAGACGCGCGGACAGCGCTTCCGTAGGCGAGCCCTCTTCAACGAAGACCCGTCCTGCCTCTGGCATAAGGGCAGGGAAGACAGAGACGGTAGTGGGGAAGCTCGTTGATCACGGGCCCGCGCCTTATCAGTTTGATGAACAGAAGGCACAGTCCTACTTCGTGAAGCTGGACACGCCGTCAGGGCCAAGAACTCAGTGGGGTGTGGATCTGGAGCGAGCTTTTGCCGGGTCCACTATTCGGCCGCAAATCGGCGATGAGATTGGCGTGGAGTTTCGAGGCACTCAAGCGGTCACCGTTAAAGACGATGTATATGACGATGTGGGGCGGGTGATTGGCCAGCGCGAGGTCACCAGGCACCGCAAGACCTGGTTGGTGGAGAAGCGGGAATACTTCGAACGGCGACGCATGCGTGCGCAAGCCCTGAGAGACGAAGGACGCACGAAGGAAGAGGTTGCACAGCGACATCCTGAGCTCGCCGGTGCGATGGCAACAATTCGCGTGGCTGAACTTTTTGCTGCCAAGCACCTCTCCGCCGTGGCCGAACGGGGCCGGTTCATGAAGTTGGTGCGCGACGCGATGAGCCACGCCATCGAGAACGAGGCACCGGTGCCGGCGCCCAAGCTGCGCGATCCCCGGACACGTACAGCCGGTCGTGAAGCCCGACGCGGGGACGAAAGGACCAGCCTCGGTGTCGCCTCGGACAGACAAGCACCCGCGATGGAACGTGGCTGAATGTCGTCAGCACTGCATAGCGGAAACGGACGGGAGGGCATATGAAGGCATTTCTGAGGTGTGCGGTTTTTCTGGGAGCAGCTTGCGTGAGTTTCAGCACGGAGGCAGAAGACCTCTGGGGATGTCAGGTACTTCTATGTCTAGCCAATCCGGACGGTGCCGAAGCGCTCAGCGAATGTCGGCCACCGATCGAGCGATTACATGAGCATTTGCGACATGGACACCCGTTCCCGAGCTGTCCCTCTGGAGGCAGCGCCTCTGCGAGGCCCACATCCAGCTATTACGATCTTTGTCCGGCGGGAACGACAGAGTTGCCCATCGGGCAATTCGGTGCCGCAGCGTCAACTAGAACTGTGGTCTATTCGGGTATCGGCGATGGCGGCGACGCCGCTCAGCGGAACTATGGCGGAATGCAAACCCAGAGTCCCCCCAAAGTGTGCGTTGGACGCCGAGTGGGGCAGGGTATCGTTTACTTACCAGCGCAGAGCGGTGGCGATCGTGGGGGTCCCGGCTACCTAGCGCATGTCGTTCGTTACTACGATCAACTGATGGTGCTTCCCGCGCACAACTCGCCTCGCGTAATCGATGTCTACATCGGCAACGCTCGTTACAAACGTGTGCGCTGGTAGCCGGACTTCTTCGATGTTCTCGCTGTCGATCCGAGCCTCGATGCCAGTCAGGTGGTGAAGCGACGGGTGTTATCCAGCCACAGATCCTCATCGCCTGGACGAAGCGCTTCCATCTCGGCATGCGTAGGCCTGCCCCGGGCATCGAGCGCACCCTCGATCATCGATTTCAGATCAGCGGTGAGTTTATTGCGCGTGCCCTTTTTTCTGCCGCCGTGGTGTTCGCCCGGCGCGGATCCACGGCCGGACATTGCTTGTTTTGCAATGAGTGCAAGGAGGCCGCGGCCAGGGCGTCGCGCACCTGGGCGAGTGCAACCAGCGCCTGGATGTAGGCGGCGGCCTGCTACTCGCTCATGCCGGAGTCTTCGAGATTCGCGCGCAATGTGTCGAAGAAGCCCGGGCATTGGCCGTGAGTTCGCAAGGCCCCACCATCTCCTCGAGTGCGTCGTCGCAGACGCGGGCACTCGCGCTGCAGGCTTGCTCGATTGCGTGGCTCATGGGTTATGGCTTTGGTTCGGTCGGGCGTGGTACGACACGATCCATGCGATTGTTGGCCCCAGGGCTCACCGTGCTGGAGCAGCTGCGCGACGTTACCTTGTCCGTTTCCGCCGACAAATCCCGGGCTGCGCGCCTTTGTCGGTACCGTGATCAGGCAAGACATCGCTAAGTCGCAGTCATTTTTGAAACGATGGATAGATCAAGGTGCTGGGCCTCCTCGAACAGATCGACC
>JANXPQ010000545.1 GCA_025357235.1 Betaproteobacteria bacterium | reverse complement strand
CCACCCTGCCAACCGTTCCGATGATATCGCCGGCCGATACGCCAATCTTGAAATTGTTGAACGGCCCGCTGACCTGAATCGGCGTCGCCAGGCTCAGGAACTGCGCGGTCTTGGCTTGCGGACTCATGCGCAGATCGAAATTCTCTTCCGTGAAATTCGCCTTGCCCTTGCCGGTCACGCGCATCCGGCTGGTATCCAGGATGATGGTTCTGTCGACCAGCTTGCCGTCGCTGAGATCGAAGCGGCCGATCGCGCAGTTCACTTTCGATGCCTTGCCGGGATCCACCGCGGGGACGAGTGCGACCAGCACATTCACTGCCCAGAGGTCGAAGACGCCGGCCTGCATGTTTTGCGGCCACACGGCGAATTCGATGCGTCCGGATCCATGGCGCAGAATCTCGGACAGATATCGCGCGTGCGAATCGACGTCCATTTTGACACTGAACACGCCGCGCACGTCGCTCTCGGGCTTGATGCGGCGGGCGAGCACGCCGTAATCGAATTTCTGGACATCGATGTGCAAATCCACTTTGACGTCCTGCTCGGTCGGTTCATAACCCAGTTGCAGCCTGGCTGAGCCGCCCGGAACGTCGAGCACTACCGGTCCGATATCGGCGCGGCCATTTTCCAGCTTCGCTTCGAGTTTGCCGCCACCCAGCTTGTCCTTGCCGGACAGTACCTGCGTGACTTCGACTTTCAGGGCCGCATCCTGCCGGCGCAGCATTTCCGGACTCAACAGCTTCTGCGCCTGATCGCTCGCGGCCGCCGCCTTGTTGCGAACTTCGTCGGCCGTGAGCGTGGCGGATTTGTCATCCGGTTTCTTTTCCACAGGCGACCAGTCGCCGATCTTGAAATCGTCAAGCTGGATGATGGGCGCAGTGAGCGCAATGACGATGCGCGGATGGCCGCTCTCGGTATCGAGCCGGCCTTGCCCCGCGAGCACGCTTTCGCCGACCTGCAAACGCAGATCGTTGACCTCATAGCCGCGCGGTGACATGTGGAACTTTCCGACGGCGGACCACGGCCCCCACGGCGGCAAGGATGCGTGCGCGAGTTTGTTTAGATTGTCGAAGCGCGTGCCGCTTGCATCGAGGGCCAGTTCGAGTTCGCTGCCGATGGGCCGGGCGATGCTGCCGGACAGCATGACGCGGGAATCGGCCGCTTCGGCATTCATCTTGAAGAACAGCGGCAGGTGAAGGTCTGCGAGCTGATCCGCGCGCGCAGTGTCCAGCGCGATGGATACCGGCACGTCGTCGAGCGCACCCTTCAATGTCAATCGCAGCGGCATGCCGGGGTCGGCGCGCAGTTCGCCCTTGTCCACGGTGATGCGCACTTCGCCGTGCGTATTCGGATCGCGCAGAACGATGCGCCCGCCGCCGATCGATCCGAGTAACTGGGAGCGCGACAGCATGTCGCCGAGCCGGCTCGATCGGGCGACCAGATTGAAGCCGAATTCGCTGAACGATGCCTCCAGATTCTTCACCACCCCCAGTTTGCGCAGAAGATTGCCGGCGTCGATGTTGGACGCGTACAGCCAGAGGCCGGCCGTGGGTTCTGCACTTCGCAAGTCAAGCAGCACCGCCCCGGTTAAACCGGTGTCCGCCACATTGGCCGCGAACGGAGAAGGATGCATGTAACCCTCGCGGATCCTTCCATCGAACGATACATCGCGTATTTCGACCGGCGTTCCGGCGAAGCGGTTGATCTTCACTGCGATGTCGGCGTCGGTGAGATCGATCC
This sequence comes from Betaproteobacteria bacterium, assembly GCA_025357235.1. Lineage (GTDB taxonomy): Bacteria > Pseudomonadota > Gammaproteobacteria > Burkholderiales > JACQAP01 > JACQAP01. Next base: position 11,076 of record JANXPQ010000545.1, on the reverse strand, counting down.
CCTGCGGCAGCAGCGGAATATCCACCACCGGCCCTGCCGAATCCGTTTCCTTCTTTTCCGATCGCGGGATCAGCGATTCAAGTTCCCTGACGTCGATCTGTTCGGCGCCGAGCCGCACCTTCAGCAGCGGTTTGCCGTCGGCAATCGCGCGAGCCACATTCGCGGTTATCGTCGTGCGGCCGAGCCTGAACACCAAATCCTGCAGTCGCCATTCATTTGCGCGCAGACTCGCCTTGCCGGACAGCGCGGCGGGCGCTTCCGCGCCGGGTTTGAAGCCGAACCAGCTCGCCAGTTCGCCGGCGTGAGGTGCGGAGAACGCAAATTCGATGTCCGTTCCGCGATCGGCCGCGGGTGCTTCCAGCGTGCCTTGGATGCGCGCGCGCACGTCCCCCGAACGCAGCACAAAATCGATCGGTGCGCGTGCCTGTAGCATGGTCGTATCGAGTGCGCCGGCATGCAGTTGCGCAGTGAACGGGTGGCCAAGCAATGTACCGCGCATGTCCCCGTTCAGTGCCTTGCCTGCGGGCAGGTTGACTGCCAGTTGGTCCAGGCCGAATTCAACCGGGCGGCCGCCTTCGATATTGCCGTAGCTGAACCGGCTGCGGTCGACTTCGAGTCGCACATTCAGGCTCCGAACCAGCTCGCTGCCCTGGTCGCCCTGCGCCGAGAGCTTGAGGTCGAAACGGCCGAGGTGTCCCTTGACACCGTGCACGCCGAGCAGCAATACGGCCAGTCCGCCCAGATCGGAATCGTGCGTGCCCAACGCGAGTTTGAATTTCGGCGGATTCGCATTTGCGTCTGAATCGGCGCTGCCCGACAATTCGACGCCGGCAATCGAAGCGTTGACCGGCGCCTGCAGCGTCCCGTCTTTGAGCTTGATCTGCAGCGTAACGTCTTTCACGTCGCCCGGCAGACTCAGCCAGCGTCGCACTGCGAGAGTAACGTCGGCGTCCGCGATGTTCAATTGCTTCAGATCGAACGTCGCAATCGACAGGGCGCGATAGACGTCGGCCAGACTGCGGGGTGGCTCGATATTTTCCCTGGCGGATTTCTCGCCCAGAAAAGGGCGCAGGTCGAGTGTCGGCAGGACCAGAGAACCGCTGAGTTTCGGTTTGGCTCCGGTACTGTCGAAATCCAGGTCACCGATCAGCGTCGTATTGCCCATCGTCCCGGTCAGTTGCGTGATCGCGACATGGCGTGGGGTGAAGATCACGGTTCCCGCGATCCCGCTGGCACCCACATCGGGCAGCTTGGTTTGCAGCAGGCGTTCGAATTCGAGGAGGTTTTCGGTACCGAGCCCGAAGGTCACCTCGCCGCTGCTGCCACGGATGCTGCCATTGACCGCCAGCGTGGAACTCAGAAAAGTCAGCGTGAAAGCGATCGGCCACGGTTTGTCGGTGGCCAGATCGGCAAGTTTGCCGCCGGTGAAATCCAGTCTGTAGGGAAATTCCTTCTCGACGGCGCCGTTCAGGGTCAATTGGAAAGGCTGGTTGGCCAGGGACTGCGCGGCCAGGGCATGCAGCGAAAAGAAATGGTTCCGGTCGTCGGCGCCGGTGTATTTCACCTTGAGGTCTTCCAGTGTGACGTGCTGGACATCCAGCAGCGCAAATGCCTGGTCCGCGCTGATAGAAGGCGAGCCATCGGGCGCTGGTGTTTTGGTTGCGGCGGATTTCGGACGATGGAAAGTCCAATTGTTGCTGCCGTCCGCCTTGAGCTGCAAGTGCGCTCGTACATCGCTGCCCGCAAGCTCGTCGATGTGCAGCTTCCTCTTGAACAGCAACGGCCAGAGATCCAGCGCCAGACGCGCTTCGCCCAAGCTGGCGAAATCGCCGTCGCGGAAACCCGGCGCGTTGGCGATATGCAGTCCGCCGATGCGCAGCTTCGGCCTGGCCGAAATTTCCATTTCCATCGGCCCCTCGAAGCGCACCGGTCGGCCGATGTTGTCGCTGAAAGTTTGCGCAATAGTGGCGCGCGCGAACGACGCATCGACGGAAACGCCGACGAAAGTGACGTACAGGAAACCCAGCACCACGATCAGGATCAGCGTGGCGAGGGTCCACGCAGTCCAGCGCAGGAGCCGGCGCAAAGGGCGGGAAAGGGCGTGCGGCAGCATGATCTGATTATCCACCAACTGCGTGCCGGCCGCGCCGGACGGATTCGTCGGTTCTGCCCGATCGGATCGCTTACCCGCCAGAGAAGTTCAGGTTTCCGCCATCGGCAACGATATCGGATCGATGCGCCACGCTAGCGCAGGATGTTCGATGTTTCTGCGTCCCTGACGACCATGTCGACGTCCTCGGGCAGCATCAGACGTTCGGCCTGAAGCTTCTTTGCAGCCTCCGCGACTTTTGCAACGTAAGCGTCATGAGATCCGTAAAGCTCCTCGAGCGAAGGCCGTGGATCGCCCGTCGCCTGCGCATCGGCGCGGGTCTTCGGCAGGGGGATGGTCGATCCCAGCAGGTCGCACAAGTCCGGACCGCCGAAGTCCTTCGTGCGTGTATTCCAGCCCAGCAGCGTTGCGACCGGGACCTCGACAAAGGGATGGCGGATGCCCGCGATGTCATTGCCGATCGCATCGACTTGCGGCACCAGGATCTTGTGAACCGCCTTGGTCTGCGGGATCAGCAGGTCGATGACGCCCGAGTTTCCGGTCACGCGCGGACCGAAGTCCCGATCGCCCGATCCGTTGTAGAGGCCTTCGAAAGTCAGCCCGGGAATCTTCGGCAGTTTGAGCTCGGCGGGCGCGACCAGCGTGTGATCGGCGACCTTGGGCACGCGCATCTCGGGCGGGGCGACATTCTTCTTCACCCAATCGTCGAGAACGACCACCAGCGCCCGCAACAACGGGCCAGGATGCGTCGCGTTGGTCAATTGCTCGCACTGCTTGTCGGCAATGCCGTGGTTCGGCGCATCGGGCTTGAAGCCGCCATGCTGCTGGCTGGACAGCAGGTAGCGTCGCACTTTCGACGACTCGTTGAAATCCATGCTGCCGCCTTCGCTGGCGCCGGTGAGCGAAGCGCGGAACTGCCAGTACTCGTTCGAAGTATCCGTGTGGATGATTTTGGGATCGGTCTTCGGCCGCTTGAGGATGCCGTCCGGGATGCCATTGAACGGATTGATGCGCACCGCGTATTGGCGCGGGAAGTTGGTGTCCGGTACGTAACGTTCGCGGTGCTGCTGCGTAAACGGATTGGGTTGCGCAAACCGGTAGTTCAAATATAGCTTCTGGACGCCGGCGACGTGGATGTGCATGCCCTCGCAGACCTGGCGTTCCTGCTCGTCGACGTTGAATCCCTGATAAAGGTAGTCGCGCAAATACATGCCGGACGAGGAGATGCCCTGGCACAGCGTGGACTTGATGCCGAATACCGGGTTGGCGTTGCCCGCGGCATCCTTGTCGTCGTTCTTCAGAAAGGAAACGAAGTCCCGCGTCGTCAGGTAACCCAGGCCCATCACGGGCGAATCCGTCGCGCGATAAATAAGATGGTAGTTGCGATCGTTGCGGAATCCGTACTTTAGACAGATGTGACCCGTGCTGGGCTTGCCCGGCCAGCCGGCGGGACAATCGGCGAATGCCCACTGGTCGTCGGGCACGGCCTCGCCGCGGGGAATGTCCGGTGAACTCGGCTTGGACGAGTCGCTCGACAACATGTAAAGCTCGGCTTGCGCCTGCTTCTTGTCGGCGGACGCGGCGAGAAAAGACTTGAACGCGGGTCCGCCCGACAGCGGCAGCGAGAACGGCAGGCCGCCGTTGAAGTTGCGGTCGGAGAACTCGGTCAGGATGCGTTCCGTGACAGGCCGGCCGTTTTCCAGGGCGATCGGGAAATTCACCGTCAGGCGGTTGTCGCCCGGTGCGATGTCTGCGCCCCAGCCCACCCACGCCAGCGCGTAGCCGCGCTTCATCAGGAAGCCGTTGCCGAAATCGCGCGGGGCCATCGGATCGTTCATGTTGGCGTCCGAGGCGGTGTCGTGCATGCGGCCGAAGGAAATCTTGCGGCCGCGGTTATTGACTTCGAAGAACAGGGTCTTAGTGCCCAGCGCCATATCCACCGGTTTGAGGATCACCATGTCGGCGGAGAATTCCACCCTGCCTTTTGCATTCAGGGGTGCGCGGTCGAGATCGAACACGGTTTTGTTTCTTTGGAGCGTCGGATCGACTTCGAACCAGGCACGCCCGGTCAGTTTTTCATAGGGCCCGGCATCGCCGAAGGGCATTCCGTCTGCAACGACTTCGCGTTTCGCGATTTCGAGTTTGACGAGCTTCGCTTCTGCGCCGGCCGCGAACAGGAAGGCGGCGGCAAACAGGAGGGCGGACAACGCGCGGATGTGCTGCATGAAACACCTCTTGAAAGGGCTGATTTGTTGTAATCGTGCGGCCGGGGCGGCCGGGGCGTTACAATATCCCAGAATAATGTTTCGAGCGAGGCGGTCATGGGCGTAATCGACGAACCGGGCATTTCCAGCAAATTGCGCACAGCGCGCGTTGCCTGCCCGCATGATTGTCCCGACGGTTGCTCCATGCGGGTTACCGTCGACACGGTCTCCGGGCGCGCGATCAAGGTGGAAGGCGACCCGACGCACCCGGTGACGCGCGGCTATCTCTGCAACAAGGTCAATCACTATCTCGACCTGGTCTACAACGACAAACGCGTGCTCTATCCGCATCGGCGGGTCGGACCCAAAGGCCCGGGTGCCAAGTTCCAGCGTATCGGCTGGGACGAGGCGCTCGGCGAAATTGCGGCGAAGCTCAAGGCGGTGATATCCGAGTACGGCGCGGAGGCAGTCCAGCCGTTTTCCTATTCCGGCACGCTCGGCATGCTCGGGTTCTTCGGCATGGGCGAACGTTTCTTCAACAAGATGGGCGCGGCACGCCTCGAGCGCACGATCTGCACCGCTGCCGGGGCTGCTGCCGAAATGCACACCTTCGGCCGCGTGGGCGACGCCAATATCGAAGACCTGCCGGACATGGACGTCGTGATCCTGTGGGGCACTAACCTGGTATCCACCGGGGTACATGCGATGCCTTTCGTGAATGCGGCGCGCGCCAACGGCGCAAAAATTGTCGCCATCGATCCGCGCGTGACGCGGACCACCGCATTTGCGGACTGGCATATCCAGCCGCGTCCGGGCACCGATGCCGCGCTCGCGCTGGGGATGATGAAAATCATCGTCGATCGCGGCCTGCACGATGTGGAATTTCTCGAGTGCAATACCGTCGGCTGGAAAAAACTGCTGGACGAGCGTCTGCCCGAATACACGCTGGATCATGTCGAGGCAATCACCGGCATTGCCGCCGCCGACATCGAAAAGCTGGCCTTGCTCTACGGCGGCACGAAACAGTCCTTCATCCGGGTGAACTGGGGCATCCAGCGCCACGACAACGGCGGCCAGATGACGCGTGCCATCAAGCTGCTGCCGGCGATCACCGGCGCGATGCGCGGCAAGGGCGGCGTGTGCATGTCTACCGGCGGAGAAATGCGGCGCGTGGACATGCGCAAACTGCAGGGCACTTATTTGCTCGAAGGCCGCAAGCCGCGCACCATCAACATGATCCAGCTCGGCAACGCGCTCAACGATCTCGATCCGCCGATCAAGGCGTTATTCTGCTGGAGCGCCGACCCGGCCAATTGCGTTCCCGACACCACCGCGACCCGCAAGGGACTTTCGCGCGATGACCTGTTTGCCGTGGTGCACGACACCTTCTGGTGCGATACCGCGTCCTATGCCGATATCGTGTTGCCCGCCGATACGGCGCTCGAGCATGTCGACCTGCTTCCCGCTTACGGCAACTACTTCTATACGTTGTCCGAACAGGCGATCGAGAAACAGGGCGAAAGCCTGGACAACCAGGAAATGTTCCGCCGGCTGGCGAAGGCGATGGGTTACGAAGATCCGTGCTTTTCGCAGTCCGACGAAGACATGATCCGCGACCTGATCGACCCCGGGGTCAATCCGCTGTTCGAGGGCATTACCTATGAGGGACTCAAGCGCGACGGATGGGCGAGAGCCGCCGTCGATTCTCCGCGGCGTTGGGGCGTCAACAGCGGCAAGTGGCCGACTCCGTCCGGCAAGATAGAAATCTACTCGGAGGCGCTGGCCAAGCTGGGCGTGGACCCCCTGCCAATGCATCTGCCGGAGCAGGAGGGGTTCGAAAGTGTCGAGACGAAGAAAAAATTCCCGCTGCAGGTCATCAGTGCCGCGACCCACTATTTCATCGGCGCCAGTTTCCAGCATGTGCCACGCCTGCAGGAAATGCTGGCGCGTCCGACCTTCGAAGTCAGCGGACCGGATGCAAAGACGCGCGGCATCGAAGACGGCGATTACTGCCGGTTGTTCAACGATCGCGGCGAAGTCTTTGGCCATGCACTGATCGTCGACGGACTTCTGCCCGGCGTTATCGGTGCGCAGAAGCAGTTGCAAGGGTCCAAAATGCGCGGTGGCGTCAACATCAATGCGCTGACCAGCCAGCGGGAATCTGACATGGGCCGGGGGCCGGTGTTTTATTCGACGCTTGCGCAGCTCGAGCGAGTCAGGGGTGAGGGATTTGGGGCGAGTAATGAGGGTTGATCTGGGTCGTTTTTGCGTTTGGGTTTTACTCGTCCCTCGTGCCGCGTCCCTCGCCCCTGCGGACGGAGTGCGTCCGTGACCGCCACGCTGATGGATGGGGTCGCGGTGTCGAAGTCGATTCGCGCGCAATGGAAGGAACGGGCTGATGTTCTGAAGTTGCAGGGCCTTACGCCCGGCCTTGCAGTCGTCCTGGTCGGCGACAATGCGGCTTCACAGGTTTACGTGCGCAACAAGGTCAAGGCGTGCGGTGAAATGGGGCTGCATTCCGAACTTCACCAGTTCCCCGCGAATGTCTCCGAGCAGGTCGTGCTGGCGAGGATTGCCGAACTCAATGCCAGCCCGAAGATCCACGGCATCCTGGTGCAGTTGCCGCTGCCGCCGCAAATCGACAACACCAGGGTGCTGGAAGCAATCTCGGTGGAAAAAGATGCCGACGGTTTCCATCTCTACAATCTCGGTGCCCTGGTGACCGGCGGCACGGTTTTCCCGCCCTGCACGCCGTACGGCGTGATGGCGCTGCTCGATTACTACCGGATTCCGATCGAGGGCTGCAACGCCGTGGTAATCGGCCGCAGCAACATCGTCGGCAAGCCGATGGCGCTGATGTTGCTGGCGCGCAGCGCGACGGTATCGATCTGCACATCGAAGACACGCGATCTCAGGCAATACACATCGATCGCCGATATTCTCGTGGTCGCTACCGGGAAACCGAAGATGGTCACCGGCGCCATGATCAAACCGGGGGCTGTGGTAGTCGACGTCGGCATCAATCGCATGCCCGACGGCAAGCTCGCGGGCGACGTGGATTTCGACAGCGCGAAGGAGAAAGCGTCCTACATCACCCCGGTTCCGGGGGGGGTGGGTCCGATGACCATCACCATGCTGCTGGCGAATACAGTTCAGGCCGCGGAGCGTTTCGCAGCCAAATCACTCAACATGCGCAAGGATCAATCCGGTACCGGACGAGAGGCCGCAGCCCTGCAAAAGTAAGCATCAGGCGCGGATGGAAACCGGGATGCGCCGCGGGCCGAAGGGTTTTTCGAACTTGCCGAAGCGGCCTGAGACCGCGGTTCCGCAACTGGTGCAACGCCCTTCCGCGGAAACCCGGTAGACGAGAATCTTGTGCCAGTCGCGCACGATCAGGCCATTGCCGCAGGCGGGACAGAAGGTGGTGCCCCCCTCGCTGTCGTGCACGTTGCCGGTGTAGACGTACTTCAATCCCTCCCCGAGGGCAATTTCTCGTGCGCGTGTCAGCGTCGAGGCGGGGGTGGGCGACAGATCGTCGAGTTTGTAGTCCGGGTGAAACGCCGTGAAATGCAGCGGCACGTCCGGACCCAGTTCGGCGACTACCCACTTCGACAGCCGGTACAACTCCTCGTCGGAAGCGTTTTTCGCCGGGATCAGCAATGTGGTGATTTCGAACCAGACCTCGGTTTCGTGACGCAGGTATTTCAGCGTATCGAGCACCGGTTGCAGGGTCGAGCCGGTGAGTTTGACGTAGAACTCGTCGGTAAATCCCTTCAGGTCCACATTGGCCGCATCCATCTTTGCGTAGAACTCCCGGCGCGGTGCATCGTGCATGTAGCCGGCAGTGACGGCCACCGTGCGGATGCCGCGCGCATGGCACGCATCGGCGACATCCATCGCATACTCGGCAAAGATGACCGGATCGTTATAGGTGAAGGCGACGCTCTTGCTGCCGGCGGCTTCGGCAGCCGCGGCAATCTGGTCGGGCCCGGCGAGGTCCATCAAGCGGTCCATGTCGCGCGACCTGGAGATGTCCCAGTTCTGGCAGAACTTGCATGCCAGATTGCAGCCCGCGGTGCCGAAGGACAGCACGCTCGATCCGGGGAAAAAATGGTTCAGCGGCTTCTTCTCGATCGGGTCTATGCAGAACCCGGACGACCGGCCGTAGGTAGTGAGTACCATGCGATCGTCGACGCGCTGGCGCACGAAACAGGCGCCGCGCTGGCCTTCATGCAACCTGCAGTCGCGCGGACACAGATCGCACTGCAGCCTGCCGTCCTCCAGCATATGCCACCAGCGCCCGGGATACGGCGTTTCAATTGCGGTCATGTGGTTGCCGGTTCCGCCCATTTGGCCACCGTATACCGCGCAAGGCGCAGGCCGTCGTCCCAGAAATCCGGTGCAAGTCCGGCCTTGCGCTTGAGTTCCGTCAGGAAGGAACGCCGATCGGGCAGATTCTCCCAGACCTGCGGCAGGAAAGTTCCGCGGTGGCGGCCGAACTCCAGGACCATGCCGTCGATGCCTGGCCGCAATTGCGACAGCGCATCGCTTTCATCGGTGAACGCCATCGGCTGCAACGTAGACAGCAGCGAAACTTCGATGCGCACCGAGCCGAGTTCCTCGAAGCGCAGCGGCTTGAAGCGCGGATCCTGGAACGCGGCTGCACAGGCGTTTGCGCGCACGTCCTCGATCAGATTGCGATGGACGCTGAGGCTGCCGATGCAGCCGCGCAACTGGCCGTCGAGTTTCAATGTCACGAACGTGGCGCCGGGTCGCTGCAGGAACTGGGCTTCGTCGCGCACTGAAAAATGCAGGCCGAACCGGCCGGAGATGGCGGCACGCGCGAGAGAAGTCAGCAGCTTGCCGTCGACGGTATCCGGGACGGCCGGCCGCTCATTGGACTTTTCGCCGCCGTCTGCATAAAAGGCGAACGATGCATAGCCGACCACACGTTTTTTGTCGCCCGCGGTGTCGCCTGAATTGCGCAGGTCCAGCATTTGCGGGCGCAGGCCGCGCCGTTCGGCCGTGTACAGCAGGCCGTTGACCGGTGTCGCTCCGCACGCCTGTTCGTGATTCAATCCCGGCGCGAGACCAAGGATCATGCGCGTCGTTTGCTCGTCGATATGTCGCGCCTGCGCGTAAGGCAGGTAGTGCGACAGGTCCGAACTTACCACGATCAGCGTCTCATCTCCGCCCCAGACCAGATCCAGTACCTCGGCGACTTCCTGCACTGAAGCCGCGCCGACAGCGAGCGGCACCAGCGAAAAATTCTCCAGCACCTGCTGCAGGAAAGGCAGATGCACCTCGAGTGCATGTTCCAGGGCATGCGCCTCGTCGCTTACGCAGACCTGCGGCAGCCGGCGCAAGGCCTCGCCTGCATCGCGATCCAATATAATTTCGCCCAGCGGGGTTGCAAACGTGGTGGCTGCGGGCAACGCCAGTCCGCGCAGGCGTACGCGGTGAGCCGGGCCGAGGAGGACGACGCGCGAGTAGCCGGCTCGGTGCGGCGCGAGGCGCGCATAGGCACTGGCGGCGATCGGACCGGAATAAATGTATCCGGCGTGAGGGGCAATCAACGCCTTGGGGCGGCGCACCTCCGCAGTCCGGGTCGCCGCAAGCAGGGTCGACAGTTGCGATCGCAGGTCGGCGGATGTGCCGGGATAAAATGTGCCGGCAACAGCGGGGGGCCGGATCGAATTCATCGTGGCGCCTGTCAGGAAGATTATGAAGCGGTTTAACGATTATAGACTCGCTGGTCGTAACCGATCTTGTGTCCTGTCCTGTGCGGCGGAAAAATTCGCCGGAATATCTGTTGACCGCGAAGGTGGCGCGTGTATATTACTGACCGCTCAGTCATTTACTCCGATTCCGATCGTGAATCCCCAGCCCAAACAGGATCGCCGCTGGACCCGTCGCAAGGAAGCGCGTCCCGCCGAATTGATGTCGGCCGCGCTCGATTTGTTTGTCGAGCGCGGTTTTGCCGCGACCCGGCTTGACGAGGTGGCCGCCCGCGCGGGCGTGAGCAAAGGCACTCTGTATCTCTATTTCTCCAGCAAGGAGGAGTTGTTCAAGGCGGTCATCCGCTCCGGCATCGTGCCGCTCATCGAGCGCGGCGAGCGCCTGCTCGATGAGCATCGCGGGACTTCGTCCGAGTTGTTGCGCGAGATCGTATTCAACTGGTGGGCGTCCGTCGGCACGACGAAACTCGGCGGCATTCCGAAACTGATGTTTTCCGAATGCCGTAACTTTCCGGAAATCGGCAAGTTCTATTACGACGAAGTCATCAGCCGCGGGCACCTTGTGGTGCAGACCGTGCTGGAAAGAGGCATGAAGAGCGGCGAATTCAGGCGCATGGATGCGAACTATGCGATGCGGATGATTCTCGCGCCGCTGGTTTATCTGCTGTTATGGCGTCATTCGTTCGATTTCTGCGATAGCAGGCGCGTCGACCCGGAGAAATATCTGGACCAGCATCTGGATATGGTCGTGAACGGACTCGGACCCGATATCCGTGAAGAAAAAAAGAGCGGACAGCCCGCAAAAATCATCAGCATAGAAAAAAAAGGGAGAAATCGATGAAGCGCATTTCGTTCCTGGTCGCCGCTTTGTTCGCGGGCCAGACCTTCGCCACCGACCTGATCTCGATCTACCGGGAAGCGCAAGTGCAGGATGCGACGTATGCGGGGGCGAAGGCGCAGTACATCGGGGCGCAGGAGAAGCTGCCGCAGGCGCGCGCGCTGCTGCTGCCCAGCGTGAACTTTG